>JAPSIJ010000061.1 GCA_031178805.1 Cellulomonas sp.
GACACGCAGGTGCTCGTCACCACCGGCGCCACCGAGGCGATCGCCGCGGCGCTCCTGGCCCTCACGGAGCCGGGCGACGAGGTGCTGACGCTGGAGCCGTTCTACGACTCCTACGCCGCCGTGATCGCGCTGGCCGGCGCCCGGCACACCACGGCCCCGCTGGTGGCCACGGCCGCGGGGTTCCGGCTGGACACCGACGCCCTGCGCGCGGCGGTCACCGACCGGACCCGGGTCATCCTGCTGAACACGCCGCACAACCCGACCGGCGCGGTACTCACCCCCGAGGAGCTCGCGGTCGTCGCCGAGGTCGCCGAGCGGCACGGCTGCCTGGTCGTCACCGACGAGGTGTACGAGCACCTCACCTACGACGGGGTGCGGCACGTGCCGTTCGCGACACTGCCCGGGGCGGCGGACCGGACCCTCACCATCTCGTCGGCCGGCAAGACGTTCTCGTTCACCGGCTGGAAGATCGGCTGGGTCACCGGGCCGGCGGCGCTGGTGGACGCGGTGCGCGCGGTCAAGCAGTTCCTCACCTACGTGTCGGGCGCGCCGTTCCAGCCGGCGGTCGCGCACGCGCTCGCGCTGGAGACCACGGACGCGCCGGACGCCGGCTACGTGCGCGAGCTCGCCGCGTCGCTCGCCGGGCGTCGGGACCTGCTCGCCGACGGGCTGGCGGCGGCCGGCTTCGACCTGGTGCGCCCGCAGGGCACGTACTTCGTCGTGGCGGACGCCGCCCGGCTGCTGGCCGGACCGCTCGCGGGCCACGGGCTGCGGGACGCGGCGGACCTGTGCCGCGCGCTGCCCCGGCTCGCGGGGGTGGTGGGGGTGCCGGTGACGGCGTTCACCCACGACGGCTCGCCGGCCGACCGGGCGCTGCGCACGGCGGTGCGGTTCACCTACGTCAAGCAGGAGCCCGTGCTGCGCGAGGCCGTCGACCGCCTGGCCCGCCTCGCGGGCTGAGCCCGCTCGTCAGTCGTGGCCGTAGGCGGAGGTCCAGCCGCCGCGGCGGTAGGCCGGGGTCGCCAGGGCGAGCACCAGCAGGGCGCCGCCCGCGCCGGCGAGCATCACCGTCGCCATCGCCCACGCCGACTCGCCCAGCACGCCGACCAGCGGCGCGACGACGCCGGAGACGCCCGCCTGCAGGGCGCCGATGAACGCCGCCGCCGTGCCCGCGCGCTCCCCGTGCCGGGACAGCGCGATGGCCGACGCGTTCGGCGGCGTGAAGTTCACCAGCGACATGATGAGGAACAGCAGCACCAGCAGCGCCGGCAGCCCGCCGGCGCCGGTGATCGCGAGCACCAGCAGCGCCGCCACGAGCAGGAACGACGCGGGCAGCGCGACGCGGATGATCTGGATGGGCGCGTACCGGCGGACCAGCGCGGCGTTCACCTGCGCGCCGCCGACCAGGCCCAGCCCGTTGACGGCGAAGATCAGCGCGAACTCGTTCGCCGACAGCCCGTACCCCTCGCGGAGCACGAACGGCGAGCCGACCACGTAGCTCATCAGCACCGCCAGCCCGAGGCCGGGCAGCAGCGCGAGCGCCACGAAGTGCCGGTCCCGGAGCAGCACCCGGTACCCGCTCCACGCGCCGCGGGACGACGTGAGCCGGCGCTCCGCGGGCAGCGTCTCCGGCAGCCGCAGGAACACCACGACCCACAGCACGGCGCCGTAGAGCGCGAGCGCGACGAACACCGCGCGCCAGCCGAACTCCCCGGCGATCAGGCCACCGACGCTGGGCGCGAACAGCGGCGCCACGCCGATGACCAGCATCAGCCGGGACAGCAGCCGGGACGCGTCCGGGCCGACGAACCGGTCGCGGATCACGGCCATCGCGACCACCGACGCGGAGGCGTTGAAGAACCCCTGCAGCATCCGCAGGCCGATCAGCGGCAGGATCCCCGGGGCCACCGCGCACAGCAGCGACGTGATGATGTGCAGCGTCACGCCGACCAGCACCGGCAGCCGGCGGCCGAACCGGTCGGACAGCGGGCCGATCACGAGCTGCCCGGCGGCGCCGCCGACCAGCATCATCGTCATGGTCAGCTGGGCCGCGGCCGCGCTGGTGTCCAGGTCGCGCGCCACGTCCGGCAGCGACGGCAGGTAGATGTCGGTCGTGATCGCCGGCAGCGCGGTCATCACGCCGAGCAGCAGCACGTACTTCGCGCTCGGGCGGGCCGGCGCCGTCGAGCCGCCCGCGGGCACCGCGGGCGGGACCGGGGTGGGTGCGGGGTCGCCGGTGCTCATGTGCACGGATCGTTTCACGCGCGGAGCCCGGGAGCGAATCGATTCGATGCCCGGCCGCGCGACCTGCGGCGGCGCACCGGCGGGGGTTCGTCAGGCGGTGCGCAGCCGGACCGGCGCGAGCGCGCCGATGCCCTCGAGCTCGCGCTCGGGCAGCGGCTCCAGGACCAGCCCGGGCGCCTCGACGAGCAGCCGCGCGGTCGCCGGGTCGGTGAGCACCGTGCTCGGGTCGGCGATGTCCGTGAGCCGCGCCGCGACGTTCACGGACGGCCCGAACACGTCGCCGAACCGCGACAGCACCCGGCCCCAGACGACGCCGACCCGGACCGGGGTCACGCCGCGCGCGCCCTCGGCGAGGCCGCCGGCGCCGCGCTCGCGCTCGACGTCGAGGTCGCCGCCGAGCACCCGGGCGAGCTCGAGGGCCACCCGGGCGCCGGTCCGCACGTCGTCGGCGACGAAGAGCACCGCGTCGCCGATGGTCTTCACCACCCGGCCGCCGCCCTGGGTGACGACGTCGCGCGCCGCGGTCTCGAACCGCTGCACGAAGTCCGACAGGTCCGTGGAGCCCAGGCCGGCGGTGCGGCGGGTGAACGACACCATGTCCGCGAAGCCCACCGCCCGGGCCAGCGGCAGCGCGGCGGGGTCGCCCGTCACGTCCTGCCCGGCGGCGAACTCGACGGCGTACCGGGCGGCGATCGCGGCCAGGTGCCGCCGGTAGGCGTGCAGCAGCTGCGCCTCCAGCACGGGCGCGAGCTCGGGCAGCTCCTCCAGCACGGCGCGGCGGGCGGCGGGGTCGTCCAGGTCGCGGCGGGTGGCGACGTCCTCGACCAGCGCCTCGACCTGCCACAGGGCGAGGCGGTCGCTGGTGTGCCCCAGCGCGCGGGTCAGGGAGATCATCGTCCGGCTGCCGAGCCGCTCCTCGCGCAGCAGGGACGCCGCGGCCGCGACCGCCTCGACGTCGCGGCAGGTGAACGCCACGTCGTCGGCGTCCGGGTGCGGCAGGCCGAGGGTGCGCCAGTAGAGCCGGACGAGGTCCAGCTCCAGGCCGGACCGCTCGGCGAGGTCCCGCAGCGTGAAGGTGCGCGCGCCGCCGAGCAGCACCGCGTCGAGGGTGCTCGCCGGCGCCTCGGCGAGCTGCTCCCCGTCGACCTGCACCGCGTCCCGCGCCCCGTCCGTCACACCGCCGACCCTAGTTCACCGACCGGCCGTACGTGACGCACGTCACCGGCCAGCAGCGGGTGCCGGGTGCCCGCGGCGTCCCGCACCACCAGGGCGCCGTCGGGCGCGATCCGCTCGGCGAGACCCCGGAGCTCGGCGCCGCCGGGCAGCGTGGCGCGCACCGTCGCCCCGACCGTGCGGCAGGCCGCCGTCACCTCGGCCGCCAGCCCCGCGGCGGCCGCGTCGCCCCCCGCGGCGCGCCAGCGGTCGAGCACGCCGCACACCTCGCGCACCACCGCGACCAGCAGCGCCTCCCGGTCGACGCCCGCCGCGCCCGCGGCCCGCAGGGAGATCGCGCTCGGCACGGGCAGCTCGTCCGGCGTCTGGCCGACGTTCACCCCGATCCCGAGCACCACGGCGTCGCCGGCGGGCGCGACCTCGGCCAGGATGCCCACGGCCTTGCGGTCCCGCCCCCAGCCCGGCAGGTCGGCGCCGCCGGGCGCGGGCACCAGGACGTCGTTCGGCCACTTCAGCCCGGCGTCGAGCCCCGTCGCGCGCACCGCCCGCACCACGCCGAGCCCCGTGAGCAGCGGGAGCCACCCCCACCGGTCCCGCGGCGCGCCCGGCCGGACGGCCAGCGACAGGGTCAGCGCGGCGCCCGGCGGCGTGGTCCAGGTGTGCCCGGCGCGGCCGCGGCCCGCGTCCTGGTGCTCGGCGACCAGCAGCCCCCCGTCCGCCCACGCCGGGTCGGCGGCGAGCAGCGCGAGCAGGTCGGTGCTGGTCGAGCCCGCGCGCGCCACCACCGCGCACCGCGCCAGCGGGCCGGCGGGGGCGAGCAGCGCCGCCTGCACCCGCCCGGCGTCCAGCGGCGCGCGGGCCGGGTCGGGCGCGGGGTCGGGCGCGGGGCCGGGCTGCGACGGGGGCGGGGCGGCGGGAGGCACGCGCCCATCCTCCCGCCCGCCGGGCACCCCGGAGCGCGGCCGGGTCCCGTTGTGGCATCCGCACCACCCGGCGCGCCGGGTTCCGTGCCCGTCGGCCACGTGCGCCGGGCGGCGCGCCCACTAGCCTTCCTCGGGTGACTGATGACCCGACCGCCGCGCCCGACCTGCCCGCCGGCACCGCCGCCAAGGTCGCCGACCTCGCGGACCGCTACCGCCGCGCCGTCACGGAGCCCGAGCAGGCCGCCGCCGAGAAGCAGCACGCGCGCGGCAAGCGCACCGCCCGCGAGCGCATCGAGGCCCTGCTGGACCCGGGCTCGTTCACCGAGCTCGACGCGTTCGTCCGGCACCGCTCGACCAACTTCGGGCTGGACCGCAAGCGGGTCCCCGGCGACGGCGTCGTCGTCGGGCACGGCACCGTGGACGGCCGGCCGGTCGCGGTCTACTCCCAGGACTTCACCGTCTTCGGCGGCAGCCTCGGCGAGGTGCACGGCCAGAAGATCACCAAGGTGATGGACCTGGCGCTCCGGACCGGGATGCCGCTCGTGGGCATCAGCGACGGCGGCGGCGCGCGCATCCAGGAGGGCGTCGCGGGCCTGACGCAGTTCGCGGAGATCTTCCGGCGCAACGTCGCGGCCTCCGGTGTGATCCCGCAGATCAGCCTGATCCTCGGCCCGTCCGCCGGCGGCGCGGTGTACTCCCCCGCGCTCACCGACTTCATCGTGATGGCCGACGGCACCTCGAACATGTTCATCACCGGCCCGGACGTGATCCGCGCGGTGACCGGCGAGGACGTCGGCTTCGAGGAGCTCGGCGGCGCGACGACGCACAACACCCGCTCGGGCGTCGCGCACTACCTCGCCTCGGACGAGGACGACGCGCTGGACTACGTGCGCCAGTTGCTGTCGTACCTGCCGCAGAACAACCTCACCGACCCGCCGGCGTACCCGCACGAGGCGGACCTGGACGTCACGGACGCCGACCGCGAGCTCGACGCGCTGGTCCCGGACTCGGACAACCAGCCGTACGACATGCGCACGGTCGTCGAGCACGTCCTCGACGACGGCGAGCTGCTGGAGGTCCAGCCGCTGTTCGCCCGGAACGTGCTGGTCGGGTTCGGCCGCGTCGAGGGGCACGCCGTCGGCGTCGTCGCCAACCAGCCGCTCACCATGGCCGGCACGCTCGACATCGACGCCGCGGAGAAGGCCGCCCGGTTCGTGCGGACCTGCGACGCGTTCGGCATCCCGGTGCTGACGTTCGTGGACGTGCCCGGCTTCCTGCCCGGCACCGACCAGGAGTGGAACGGCATCATCCGCCGCGGCGCGAAGCTGATCTACGCCTACGCCGAGGCCACCGTCCCGCTCGTCACCGTCATCACCCGCAAGGCGTACGGTGGCGCGTACATCGTCATGGGGTCCAAGCAGCTCGGCGCCGACGTGAACCTCGCGTGGCCGACCGCGCAGATCGCGGTGATGGGCGCGGGCGGCGCGGTGAACATCCTGCAGCGCGCGGCGCTGAAGCAGGTGGCCGACGCCGGCGGGGACGTCGACGCGGAGCGCGCCCGCCTGACGCGGGAGTACGAGGAGGCCATCGTGAACCCGTGGGACGCCGCGGACCGCGGCTACGTCGACGCGGTGATCGCACCGGCGCAGACCCGGTCGCAGATCGCCCGGTCGCTGCGCGTGCTGCGCACCAAGCGCGCCGCGCTGCCGCCCAAGAAGCACGGGAACATCCCGCTGTGACCGGCGACCCGACCGTGCCCGGCCCCGACGAGCACGACGACCCGCACGCCGGCCACGGGCACGACGCGCACGACCACGGCACCGGCCCGCACGGCCCCGAGCCGCTGCCGGGCGTGGACACGTCCGCGATGCACGCGACCGTCGACGCCCTCGCCGCGGCCCTGCACGAGTACGTCGACACCGCCGCGGGCGTCCGCGCGGAGTTCGGCGCCGGCGAGGCGGACGAGGACCCGCGGGTGCTCGCGCTGGAGACCCGGGTCTCGGGGGTGAACGCGCGGCTGTACGACCTGCTGCACGAGAGCCTCGGCATGCACTCCGAGCTGACCGGCATGACGTGGGAGGACGAGTCCCGGCCCGCCCAGGAGGCGGCCGAGGACGAGGACACCGACGAGTTCCACCTCGGCTTCGTGGTCAGCGTCCCGGCGGGCCCGACCGACCAGACGATCGACGCGGTGCTCGGCATCGTGGACAACGGCGGCGCGGAGATCGTCGAGCGGCTGCTGGACAGCGGCTTCACCGTCGAGGGCTGGGGCGCGTCCCGCGGCGCGCCGGTGTCGTTCGACGACGACGCGGACGACGAGGACGACCAGCCGTGACCGACGCCCTGCCGCACGTCCAGGTGGTCCGCGGCGCGCCGGACGACGTCGAGCTGGTCGCCCTCGTGGCCGGGCTCGTCGCCGCCGCCGCGCCGGGGGAGGACGACGGACCGGAGGACGCCGCGCCGCGCACCGGCTGGGCGGACCGGTCGCGCACCGTGCCCGGCGCGGGGGCGACGTGGCGGCCCGGGCCGGACGCCTGGCGGCGCAGCCTGCGCTGAGCGCCCGCCCCGCTGCTCGCCCGCGGCGGGCGCCGGTAGGGTCGGCCGGGTGACCACTGCACCCACCGCCAGCGGCGGGGCGCCCGAGCGTCCCGCGACCCCGATCGACGCGATCGCCGACTCCTACGTCACGACGACCGCCGCCCTGGACCCGATGGAGGCCACGGCTCTCGGCATCCCGGGCCACGACCACGAGATGACGGACCTGTCCCCCGCCGGCCACGAGGCCCGCGCGGAGGCCGCCCGCGCCGTGCTCCGCGAGCTCGACGGCCAGCAGCCCGTGGACGAGGTCGACCGGGTGACGCTCGCCGCGATGCGCGAGCGCCTCGGCCTGCAGCTCGAGCTGCACGACGCCGGCGAGACGCTGGCCGACCTCAACGTGATCGCCTCCCCGGTCCAGGGGATGCGCGACGTCTTCGACCTGATGGCCACCGACTCGCCCGAGGGCTGGTCGGCCGTCGCCCAGCGGCTCGCGGCGCTGCCCGACGCCGGCGCCGGCTACGCCGAGTCGCTGCGCCTGGCCGCCTCCCGCGGGCGGGTGCCGGCGGTCCGGCAGGTCCGCGAGGCCGTCGCCCAGGCGCGCGAGCTCGCCGACCCGTCGTCGTCGTTCTTCACCTCCTTCGTCGACGGCCCCGAGGCCCGCGCCGCGATCGCGGCGGGCGGGGATGCGCTGCGCGCCGACCTGGAGCGCGGCGCCGAGGCCGCCCGCCGGACCTACGCCGAGCTCGCGACGTTCCTGCAGGACGAGCTCGCCCCGCAGGCCCCGGAGGCCGACGCCGCGGGCCGCGAGCGCTACGCGCTGTGGTCCCGGTACTTCCTCGGCGCGGCGGTCGACCTCGACGAGACCTACCAGTGGGGCCTCGAGGAGCTCGACCGCGTCGTCGCCGAGCAGGAGCGCGTGGCCGCCGAGATCGCCGGCCCCGGCGCGACCGTGGAGCAGGCCGTCGCCGCGCTCGACGCGGACCCGGCGCGGACGCTGCACGGCACCGCCGCGCTGCAGGAGTGGATGCAGGCCACCTCCGACGCGGCCGTGGCCGCGCTGGACGGCGTGCACTTCACCATCCCGGACGCCATCCGCACCCTGGAGTGCCGGATCGCCCCGACGCAGAACGGCGGGATCTACTACACCGGCCCGTCCGACGACTTCAGCCGGCCCGGCCGGATGTGGTGGTCGGTGCCGCCGGAGGTGACCACGTTCAACACCTGGCGCGAGAAGACGACCGTCTACCACGAGGGCGTCCCGGGCCACCACCTGCAGATCGGCCAGGCGGTCTACAACCGCGCGACGCTGAACTCCTGGCGCCGGCTGGCCTGCTGGGTGTCCGGCCACGGCGAGGGCTGGGCGCTGTACGCGGAGCGGCTGATGGCCGACCTCGGCTTCCTCGACGACCCGGGCGACCGGCTCGGCATGCTCGACGGGCAGCGGATGCGCGCCGCCCGCGTGGTGCTGGACCTCGGCGTGCACCTCGGCCTGCCCGCGCCCGAGCGCTGGGGCGGCGGCACCTGGGACGCCGACAAGGCGTGGGAGTTCCTGCGGGCGAACGTGAACATGCCCGAGGCGTTCATCCGGTTCGAGCTGAACCGCTACCTGGGCTGGCCCGGCCAGGCCCCGGCCTACAAGATCGGCCAGCGGATCTGGGAGCAGGTGCGCGACGGCGCGGCGTCCTCGGCGCGGGCGCGCGGCGAGGAGCTCGACCTGCGGGCGTTCCACGCCCGGGCCCTGGGCATGGGCGCGCTGCCGCTCGACGTGCTGCGGGACGCCCTGGCCTGAGGCGACGCCCGGACGACGGCCCGGTCCCCGCGCGGGGGCCGGGCCGTCGTGCGTCCGTGCGGGCTCAGCCGAGCAGCGACGGCCCGTACTTGAGCAGGATCGCGGCGGCCAGCAGCACCAGCCAGGCCGCGGTGACGTACCAGTCCCAGCCGGCGGCGACGAAGTCCCGCGCCCACGGGCCCGCCCGGCCCGGCAGCCGCAGGTGGCCGTCCCGGACGTTCCACCGGGTCAGGCCCGCCCAGACCAGCGTGGTGGTCACCGTGATCAGCAGGCACCACGGGCACAGCGCGCCGATCACGAAGTACGACTGCAGGAACAGCCAGTAGGCGAACGCCAGCGCCACCGTGTACAGCGCCTGGGTGCCGAGCATGAACCACCGCGGGAACCGGACCCCGCCGATCGCCGCCACCGAGATCGTGATGACCACGACCTCGAACGCGATGCCGAGGAACGCGTTCGGGAAGCCGAGCAGCTCGGCCTGCCAGGTACGGGCGACCGTGCCGCACGAGATGACCGAGCTGATGTCGCACGCGAACGTCGCGTCGGGGTCGGCCGCCAGGTGCCAGGCCTCGACCGAGAGCACGAACGAGGTGTAGAGCCCGATCACGCCGGACACGACCATCTCGATCGCCGTGCGGCGGCGCCAGGACCGGCGCGCCGGGGAGTCCGGGTCGTCGGCCACCGGGTCCGGCACGGCACCGGCGGGGATCGGGTCGGCGGTGCCCGCGCGCGGGCGCGTGGCGCTGTCCTCGGTCACGCCGGTCATGGTCGCATCCCCTCCTGGGAGTCCGGACCATCATCGCGGGCCCCCGCCGGGCCGGGCGCGGGACGTACGTCCCCGGCACCGGGACGGCGGTGCCGCGGCGCGGCAGCACGGCGGTGCGGCGGTGCCGCGGCGCGGCAGCACGGCGGCACGGCGCTGCGTAGGCTCGCGGCGTGACCTCCCTGGTGCTGGCCTCCGCCTCCCCCGCCCGCCTGGCGACCCTGCGCGCCGCCGGGATCGAGCCGCAGGTGTCGGTGTCCGCCGTCGACGAGCTCGCGGTGCTCACGGCGGCCGGCGACGTGCCGCCCGCGGAGGCCGTGCTGCTGCTCGCCCGCGCCAAGGCCGAGGACGTGGCGCCGCGGCACGACGGCGCCCTGGTGCTCGGCTGCGACTCCATGCTGGAGCTGGACGGCCGGGTGCTCGGCAAGCCCGCCGACGCCGCGGACGCGGCCGACCGCTGGCGGGCGATGCGCGGCCGGTCGGGGCGGCTGCACACCGGGCACTGGCTGGTCGACCGGCGGGACGGCAGCGACGCCGCCGGCGCCACGTCCACCACCGTCGTGCACTTCGCCGACGTCACCGACGCCGAGATCGACGCCTACGTCGCCACCGGCGAGCCGCTGTGGGTGGCCGGCGCGTTCACCGTGGACGGGCTGGGCGG
>JAPSIJ010000500.1 GCA_031178805.1 Cellulomonas sp.
CGAGCACGCCGAGCGTCGTGACGCCGGCGACCACCCAGCCGGCGACGGCCAGCAGCGCCAGCGCCCCGGCGAGGGCGCCGCGGCGGCGCGCGGCGGCACCGCGGCGGGCGGTGGCGGCGGCGTGGGCGGCCTGCAGCTGCGCGGCGCGGCGGGCGGCGTCCGCGCCGACCCGGTCCTGGGTCCCGTGCGGTCGGTCCACGTGGGTCCCCCTCCTGTCCGTTCCGGCGATCCGGGTCCCGGTGCCCGGGGTGAGCAGCCCGACTCGCTTGTCCACCGGGCCGCAGTCCGGCCGGACCCCCCGGGTCGCGTCCGCCCGCCGGCGCCGGCTCGACCCCGCGGGGCCGGTCACGGCGAGCACGCGCAACGCGTCGGAGAACCGGTCGTCGGTCCGCGACTCGAGCAACTGCTGCCGGTGCCGCAGCTTGTGCGGCACCAGGTACGCGATCCACAGGACGACCACCGCGAGGGTGGCCGGTCCGGCGAATTCGTACACTCCACGACGGTAGGTGCCGTCCGGCCGGTGCTCCCGGACCCGTCGCGGCGTGTCGAGCGGCACGCCGGGGGAAAATCACACGGATGTAGTTCCGGCCCGCCGGGGCCAGCCTCCCACACCCCGGCCGCGCGCGGCAGCCCGACCGTCAGGGGCGGTCCGCCCGGGTGCGGTGCCAGCGCGCCAGCAGCCCGCCGGGCACCTCCTCGGTGGTCAGCGCGAACGACCGGTGGTCCGACCAGACCCCCTGGATGTGCAGGTAGCGCTCGCGCAGCCCCTCGTCCCGGAACTGCAGCTTCTCCACCACCCGCAGCGACGGCGCGTTCTCCGGGCGGATGTTGATCTCCACCCGGTGCAGGCCGAGCGTGTCGAAGCAGTGGTCGGTGGCCAGCGCGACCGCCGTCGGCGTGACGCCCCGCCCCGCGACGTGCTGGGCGACCCAGTAGCCGATCGACGCGGAGTACAGCGAGCCGTAGGTGATGCCCGAGACGGTGAGCTGGCCGACCAGCTCGCCGTCGAGCTCCACCGCGAACGGCAGCGACGTCCCGGACCGCGCCTGGCGGTCGAGCGTGCGGACGAACTGCCCGAAGGTCGGCCGCCGACCCGTCACCGGCTCGGGGGAGGTGGCGTCCCACGGCTCCAGCCACGCCGCGTTCACGGCGCGCAGCCGCATCCAGGCGGCCTCGTCCGCGCGCCGCAGCGGGCGGAGCCGGACGCCGCCGTCCGCCAGGGTGACGGGCCAGCCGCGCGGCATCAGCCCTCCAGCACGAGGCAGTGCACGACCTGCCCGGGCACGACGGCGCTGTCCTGCTCCCCGACCACCGCGAGCGCGTTGGCGTGCGCGAGGCCGGTGATCGACGACCCGGACGGGTCGCCCACCGGGGTCACCCGGTACCCGTCGCCCGGCGAGCCGACCACCGCGGCGGGCACGAACTGGCGCGCGCCCTCCGGCGAGGCCCAGCCCACGTCCGCGCGGGCGGCCACCGACGGCCGGAACAGGTCGGTGTGCCCGGCCATGGCGCGCAGCGCGGGCCGGACGAACACCTCGAACGCCACCTGCGCCGCCACGGGGTGGCCGGGCAGGGCGAACAGCGGGACCGCGCCCGCACCGCCGCCGACCGTGCCGAACCCGTGCCGGAACCCGGGGGCCATCGCCACCTGGTCGAACCGCACGGTGCCCAGCGGCGCCAGCACGTCGGCGAGCGTGTCGTGCTGCGACTCCGACAGCCCGCCCGTGGTCACGACGACGTCGGCGCGGACCAGCTGGTCCTCCAGCGCCTCGCCGAGCACCGCCCGGTCGTCCGTCACCGCCGCGACCCGCACGGCCGTGGCGCCGGCGTCGCGCACCGCGGCCTCCAGCGCGTGGCCGGCCGACTCGTAGACGCCGCCGTCCCGGCGGGGCGTGCCCGGCTCCGCGAGCTCGGACCCGATGGGCAGGATCACCACGCGCGGGGCCGGGTGCACCCGCAGCCGCCCGCGGCCGGTGGCGGCCGCGACGGCGAGCTGCCGGGCGGCGAGCCGGGTGCCGGCCGCGATCACGACCGAGCCCGCGCGCGCGTCGGCACCGGCGGCCCGGATGTGCTCGCCGGGCTCCGGCACCCGGTGCAGGGTGACCCGGACCGCGCCCCGGTCGGTGTCCTCCGCCGCGACCACCGCGTCGGCGCCCGCGGGCACCGGGCCGCCGGAGGCGATCCGCACCGCCTGGCCCGGGGCGAGCCGCAGCGCGGCCACGTCGCCCGCCAGCACGTCGTGCGCCACGGGCAGCGTGGCCGTGCCGCCGCGCAGGTCGCCCGTGGCGACCGCGTAGCCGTCCCGCGCGGCCACCGGC
>JAPSIJ010000501.1 GCA_031178805.1 Cellulomonas sp.
GGCGTCCTGTGGGGCATCTGGCACCTGCCGCTGTTCCTGACCTCCTGGGGCGGCTTCCCGGAGGTGCCGTGGTACCGGCCCGTCACGTTCGTCGCCTTCTGCATCACCTTCAGCGTGGTGATGACGTGGGTGTTCAACCGCACCGGCCAGAGCCTGCCCATGTCGATGCTGCTGCACGTCAGCGTCAACAACTTCGCGTCGGTCGCCTGGGCGGAGGTGTTCCCCGGCATGGGGCACGACACCGTCCAGAACGCGCTCCTGGTGGGCGCCCTCGTCGCCGCGGTGGTCGTCCTCGTCGGCAGCCGCGGTCGCCTGGGCTACCGGCCGGACCGCGCGGGGGACGAGCACGGGCACCAGCCGACGGGCCCGGGGTCCGGGAGCGGCCTCCCGCTCGAGGCGGCGCGTCTATCGTGACCACGGTGATCGAGCGTCTCGCTCAGCGCAGCAGCCGGCCGACGGACGTCGTGCCGGCGCTGTGCTGGGTGGTGTCCCTCGTGCTGCTCGCGGCGTCCGTGGTCGTCAGCCGCGCGGACCCCGTGACCGCGGGCGGGGTGCCGACGTTCGGCGACGCCGCGTGGTGGTGGTCCGCCGCGGTGCTGGCCCTGCAGGCCGTGGCGCTCGCACGGTGGGGTGCGCACCCGCGCGCCGCGCTCGTCGCCACCGCCGCCGCACTGCCCGCGCTCCTGGTGCTCGGCGACGCGATCGGCGTCGGGCTCGTCGCGGTGCTCGTCGCGGCGTACCGCGCGGTGCTGGCGCGGCCCGCACGGCGGGTGTGGCCGACCCTGCTGGTCGGCGGCGCGCTGGTGGCGGCGGGGGTCGCCGCCGCCACGGCCCGCGCCGGTGACGGCGGCGGGGTCGCGGTCGTCGCGGGCCTGCTCCAGGGCGCGGCGGCCGTCGGCCTGCCGCTCGTGCCGGCGAGCGTGGTCGCCGCACGGCGGGACGCGCTGGAGGCGCTCGCGGCCACCGCCGAGGCGCAGGGCCGCGAGCGGGACGCGCTGGTGCAGGTCGCGGTGGAGCGGGAGCGCACCGCGATGGCGCGCGAGCTGCACGACATCGCGGCCCACCACCTGTCCGGCATCGCGGTGATGACGGCGGCGGTCGGCCGGCAGATCGACGTGGACCCGGAGGGCGCCAAGCGGGCGGTCGCGCAGGTGCGGGAGCAGAGCACCGCGATGCTGCGGGACCTGCGCAACCTCGTGGTCCTGCTGCGGGACACGGAGGCGCCGGCCGGCGTCGGCCCGGTGCGGATGGAGACGCTCGCCGGCGTCGCGGACCTCGTCGCGGCCGCGCAGGGGGCGGGGCGGGCCGTGACCCTCGGGACGGCCGGTCCCGTCGAGGCGCTGGCCGCCTCGGGTGCGGTGGGTCCGCTCGCGCAGCTCGCGGCGTACCGGGTGGTCCAGGAGGCGCTGGCCAACGCGGCCCGGCACGCGCCCGGCGTGCGCTGCGCGGTGCGGGTCGACGCCCGTGCACCCGATCGCGTCGAGGTGTCGGTGCGCAACGACGCGCCGCCCCCGGGCGCGGAGCGGCCGCCCCACGACCCGGGCTACGGCCTGGTCGGCATGCGGGAACGGGCCGAGCTCACGGGGGCCGGCCTGCGGTACGGGCCGACGGCCGACGGCGGGTGGGAGGTCGTCCTCTCCGTCCCGGTGACCGGCGCGGCCGGGCCGGCCACGACCAGCGAGGAGCCGGACCGATGACCGACGTCACCGCCGCGCCGACCGTGCGGGTGGTGGTCGCGGACGACCAGCCGCTCGTGCGCGCCGGCCTGTCGACGATGCTCTCCACGGAGCCGGGCGTCGAGGTCGTGGGGCAGGCCGCCGACGGGGCCACGGCGGTGGAGCTCGCCCGCTCCCTGCGCCCCGACGTCGTCTGCATGGACATCCGCATGCCCGGCACCGACGGCATCACCGCGACCCGCGAGCTGTGCGGGCCCGACGTCGCGGACCCGATCCCCGTGCTCGTGCTGACGACCTTCGACGTCGACGAGTACCTGTTCGGCGCCCTCGAGGCCGGCGCGTCCGGGTTCCTGCTCAAGGACGCCGAGCCGGCGACGCTCGTCGAGGCGGTCCGATCGGTGGCCGCCGGGCACGGCATGCTCGCGAACGCGCTGACCCGGCGCGTGCTGCGGGAGGTCGTGACGCGGCGCCGGACGCAGCCCGTGACGGCCGCGCGCGCGAGCGAGCTGCTGACCCCGCGCGAGCTCGACATCCTGCTGCTGCTCGCGCAGGGGATGTCCAACGAGGAGATCGCCCGCGAGCTGTTCCTCGAGGTCTCGACCGTGAAGTCGCACCTGGCGCGGGCCATGCCGAAGCTGGG
>JAPSIJ010000502.1 GCA_031178805.1 Cellulomonas sp.
CCGCCGTGCCCGCGCCGTCCCCGTCGCCCTCGACGCTCGAGATCCCCGCGGAGGACCAGACGTCGCCGGGGCTGCTCGGCTTCCTCGTGACGTTCGCCGCGGCGGCGGCCGTGATCCTGCTGGCGTTCTCCCTGGTCCGGCACCTGCGCGTGGTGGACCGGAACGCCCGCCGGCTGGCGGACGAGGAGGCGGCGCGGGGCGACGCCGGCGGGTCCGGCACGCCCGGCTCGGGCCCCGGCGCGGCGGGTCCGCGGGCGTGACCACCGCCCCGCCGGTCCGGCCCGCCGTGCGCGTCACGGTGGGCCAGCTGCGGGTGAGCGACGACCACGCCGCGAACCGCGCCGTCGTGGCCGGGGCGTTCGACACCGCCGCCCGGGCGCGCGCGGACCTGCTGGTGCTGCCCGAGTACGCCTCCGGCTTCGACCCCCGCGGCACCGGCCCCGAGCACGCCGAGCCGCTGGACGGCCCGTTCGTCACGCTGCTGCGCGAGCGCGCGGCCCGGGACGGCGTGGCCGTGGTCGCCGGCACGACGCTGCCCGGCACCGGGCCGGACCGCGGGGTGAACGCCGTGGTCGCCGTCGACGGCACCGGCGCGCTGGCCGGCGTCTACCGCAAGGTGCACCTGTACGACGCCTTCGGGCACCGCGAGTCGGACCGGCTGGAGCCCGGCCCCGCGGACGCCCCGCCGCTGACGCTGGACGTCGCGGGCGTCCGGCTCGGGGTGCTCACCTGCTACGACCTGCGGTTCCCGGAGTCCGCGCGCCGCCTGGTCGACGCGGGCGCCGACGTGCTCGTCGTGCCGGCCGCGTGGGCGGCGGGCCCGCTGAAGGACCTGCACTGGCGCACCCTGGCGACCGCCCGGGCGATCGAGAACACCGCCGTGGTGCTCGCCGTCGGCCAGGCGGGCAAGGGCGTCACGGGCCGGTCGCTGGTGGTCGGCCCGGACGGTGTCGTCGGCCTCGAGCTCGGCGAGGACCCGGAGCTCCGCACGGTCGACCTCGACCCCGCCGCGCTCGCGGAGGTCCGCGACCGCAACCCGGCCCTCACGCACCGCCGCTACCGCGTGGTCCCGGCCCCCTGACCCGGGGCATCCCTGCGCACCCGCACCCCCGCGTGCGTGCAGCGTGCCCGCGAGGGCGCACGAGACACCACCACGGCGCACGAGAACTCGTGCGCCCTCGTGGTGTCTCGTGCGCCGTCGCGAACGGGTGCGCGCGCGGGCGGGCGCGGGTCAGGGGCGGGGGTGGCCGTCGGTGTCGAGGAGGGGGTCGCCGCCGGCGACGGGCCAGATGCTGCGCAACAGCTCCTCGGCGTCGATGCCGCCGTCCGCGGGCACCGGCTCGGCGGGCGCCTCGGCGGCGGCGAGCGCGCGCACCTCGGCGTGGATCCGCTCCATCGAGGCGTCCAGCGACGCGGCGACGTCGGCCGCGAGCTTCAGGGAGTCGGTGAGGTGGCGCGGCACCTGGCTGTCGTACTTGTAGTAGATCTTGTGCTCCAGGCTCGCCCAGAAGTCCATGGCGATGGTGCGCAGCTGGATCTCGACGACCACCTGCTCGATCCGGTCGGACAGGTACACCGGGACCTGGACCAGCAGGTGCAGGGACTTGTAGCCGTTCGCCTTGGGGTGCGCGATGTAGTCCCGCTCCTCCAGCAGCGTCAGGTCGGCCTGCGCGACGAGCATGTCCCGCACCCGGTAGATGTCGGACACGAACGAGCAGGTGACCCGCACGCCCGCGACGTCGAACATCTGCTCGCGGACGGCCTCGGGGGTCAGCGGGATGCCCTTGCGCCGGCACTTCGCGACGATCGACTCGAAGGACTTGAGCCGCGACCCGACGTGCTCGACGGGGTTGTCCTGCTGCATGTGCCGGAACTCGTCGCGCAGGATGGCGATCTTCGTCATCACCGCGTCGATGCCGAACTTGTAGGTCAGCGCGAGCCGGCGCATGTCGCGCACCAGCGCCCGCACCTGCGCGGGGTCGGGCACCCCCGGGTCGGGCCGGGCGGCCCCGGGCGGTGCGGCGGCGGGCAGGGCGGCGTCGAGCGTCTCGTCCACGCCTCCCACCGTACGGGTCAGCGGAGGACGGCCAGCGCCGCGGCGGCGTAGTGGCAGGTCCAGCCGACCACCGTGAGCACGTGGAACACCTCGTGGAACCCGAACCACCGCGGGCTGGGGTTCGGGCGCTTCAGCCCGTAGACGAGCGCGCCGAGCGTGTACGCGAGGCCGCCGCCGGCGACCAGCCACACCACCTCGGCACCGCCGTTCGCCGCGCGGCCGAAGGCGGGCAGGAACCACACGGCCACCCAGCCGAGCG
>JAPSIJ010000503.1 GCA_031178805.1 Cellulomonas sp.
GGGGCGGCGCGGAGCAGGTGGGTCACCAGCGGGCGGCGTTGGCCCGCTCGGTGGACTGGTACTCGTCGCCCGAGGTGGACACCGCGCGACCGACGTCGGCGAGCAGCGCCTTCATGTCGGTGAGGGCGGCCTCCCACTTGGCCTTGGCGGCGGTGTAGGCGGTGGACGCCTCACCCGACCAGTTCGCGCGCAGCGGCTGCAGCGAGCGGTCCAGGTCGTTCAGGCGCGACTCGATGTTGCTCGCGCTGGACTGGATGTCGGCGGCGGCGGTCGACAGACCCCCGAAGTTGACCTTGAGGTCGCTCATCGTCTGATCCTCTCCCGATCAGCCCAGCCGGCCCTGGAGGCGGCTGAAGGAGGACTGCTGGGCCTCGTCCGACGCGGTGTACGTCGACTGCGAGGTGAGCAGGTTGGACTCGAACTCGTTGAGCGCGGACACGATCTTGTTCGCGTCCTCGCGCCAGCGCGCCATGAGCGCGTTGAACGCGACGGCGCCCTGGCCCTGCCAGTGCGACCCGATGCCGGAGAGCTTGCCCTCCAGGGCGCTGAGCTCGCGCTGCAGCTCCCCACGACTCTGAGCAACCGCGTCGGCGCCCTGCTTGAGCGCGCCGTCTGCTGCGGAGACCTCTGCTGCCATGTCACCTCCCCCTACACGGCCCCGTGGGCCTGCTTGACGCGCGCCCCGTCGGCGCCGCCTGTGCCCGAGCTCACGTGACCCGGAACCGCGAGCAGGCTAACTCACAGGTTTCTCCTGCGTCAGGTGAGGTCACCCCAGGTGTGGACGACCACGCTGACCGGTGTCACGGTTCACCCGATCAGCCCAGCAAGAAGTGAGTGATTGATCAACTATTGCCCGATTTGCCTGGTCTGGGATGTCCCGCACGGGGGACGCCGTGGCCGGTGGCCGACGAGGCCGCCGGACACGGACGGCGCAGCGGCGCGGACGGCGGGCGGGCGCGGCGTCCGGCCGTCGCTATGCTGACCGCCGACCTGCCCAGGGACTACAGGGGACCCCCATGACAGACGCACCCACCTCCACGACGTCCGTCGGGACGCTCGTGCGGGTGTCGGTGACCGCGGGGGAGCGTCGCCTCGACCTCGGCATCCCGGGCGCGGTGCCGATGGCCGAGGTCGTCCCGGGCCTGGCGCGCGCGCTCGGCCTGCTCGACGCCGGCACGGCGCACGGCGGCTACCGCCTGGTGCGCGCGGACGGCACGGCGATCGACTCCGCCCGCAGCCTGCTGGCCGAGGGCGTCGAGGACGGCGCGGTGCTCACGCTGGAGTCCGGGGCCCGCCGGGAGCAGGAGCGGATCTACGACGACGTCGTGGAGGCCGTGGCCGACGCGGTGGAGAACCAGTACGCGCCGTGGACGCCGCGCGACTCGGCGCTGAGCGCGGCGTGGGCCGCCGGGGCGCTGCTGCTCGCGGGCGCCGCGCTGCTGCTCGGCTCGGACCAGGAGTCGCTGGTGCCGCCGGTGGTCGCCGGGCTGGCTGCGGTGCTGGCGCTGGTGGCGGGGGCCGTGGTCGGCCGCGTCGGCACGGAGCCCGCGGCGGGCCGGGTGCTGGTGCTGGTCGCGCCGGTGCTCGCCGGGGTCGCCGGGCTGACGGCGACGTCGGCGCCGCCGTCGTGGGGCTGGCCCGCCGCGCTCGCCGGGACGGGCGTGCTGGTGGCCGGGCTGCTCGGGATGCCGGCGCTGGTCGACCGGCGCGAGCTGAGCGCCGCGCCGCTGGCCGGCGGCCTCGCGGTCGCGGTGGCGGGGACGGCGATCGCGCTGACGGACGCCCGCCCGGGCGAGGTGCTGGCCGTGGTGGTGGCGGTCGTCGCCACCGCGAGCATCGGGGTGCCGTGGCTGGCCCTGTCGAGCACGCCGCTGCGCGTGGTGTCGCCGCGCAACGACGCGGAGATCCTCGCGGACCCGCCGGCGGTGCAGTCGGCGCGGGTCCGGGCGCAGCTGGCCAGCGGGCACCGGGTGCAGGTGTCGCTGCGGGTGGCGATCGGCGCGCTCGCGCTGATGGCCGCGCCGGCCGTGGTCGCGACCGGGGTCGCCGGGACGCTGCTGCTGGTGCTCGCCTCGGCGGGGCTGCTGCTCGCGACCCGGCAGACGTACTCCCGCCTGGACGTGCTGCTGACGGTGAGCGTCTCCGTGCTCGTGCTGGTCGTCGTGGCCGTGGTCGCGGCGGCGCAGCACCCGGACTGGCGCACGGCGCTGGTGGTGCTCGCCGGTGCGGCGGCCGCCGTGGTGGTCGGCCTCGGCCTGGTCGCCCCGCGGCGCCGGGTGGGCCTGGCGCGGCTGGGCGACTTCCTGGAGATCGC
>JAPSIJ010000504.1 GCA_031178805.1 Cellulomonas sp.
CCGTCGTCGGCTCCGCCGTGCACGCGGACCTCAACCTGGAGGTGGCCCGCCGCTCGGTGGTCCTGCTGCGCAACTCCGGGGTGCTGCCCCTGGCGGGCGGGTTCGCGGGAGTGCCGGGGGCTGCCGCGCGGGCGGAGGCCGGTGGCGGCGTGCCGGCGCCGGGGGCGCTGCGGGCCTCGGGCGGCGACGGCACCCCGCGCCGGGTCGCGGTCGTCGGCCCGCTCGCCGACGACCACGAGGCGCACCTGGGCGACTGGGCGGGCAACTCCGGCCAGGCCGACTGGCTGCCCGAGGGGCACCCGCGGGACATGATCGTGACGGTCCTCGACGGCCTGCGCGCCACGGCCCCGGTCGGCTGGGCCGTGACGCACAGCCGCGGCGCCGACATCCTCGACCTGGTGCCGGACCCGGCGGGCGAGCTCTACCCCGACGGCCAGCCGCGGCCGAAGATCGGCGTGCCGGTCGCGCCGGACGAGGCGCTCATCGCGGAGGCGGTCGCCGCCGCCGAGGACGCCGACTACGTCGTGGCCGTCGTGGGCGACCAGATCCAGCTGGTCGGCGAGGGCCGGTCCACCGCGACGCTCGAGCTGGTCGGCGGGCAGGTCGCGCTGCTCGACGCGCTCGCGGCCACCGGCACGCCGCTGGTCGTGGTGCTGCTCGCGTCCAAGCCGCTGGTGCTGCCGCCGTCGGTCGCGTCCGCGGACGCGGTGCTGTGGGTCGCCAACCCCGGCATGCAGGGCGGCGCGGCGGTCGCCGAGGTGCTGCTGGGGCTGACCGAGCCGTCGGGCCGGCTGCCGATCTCGTTCGCCCGGCACGCCGGTCAGCAGCCGACCTACTACAACCAGCTCCGCGGCCAGCACGGCGACCGGTACGCGGACCTCACCCAGGAGCCGGCGTTCGCGTTCGGCGAGGGGCTGTCGTACACGACGGTCGACTACGCGGACCTGCGGCTCGACCGCGCCGTGGCGTCGGCGGGGGACACCGTGCGGGCGTCCGTGACGCTGACCAACACCGGGACGCGGCCGGCGCGGGAGACCGTGCAGCTGTACGTGTCGGACGTCGTCACGTCGGCATCGTGGGCGGACCAGGAGCTCAAGGCGTACCGGCAGGTCGAGGTGGCGCCGGGGTCGTCCGTCGAGGTGACGGTGGAGCTGGCCGTGGCGGACTGCACGATCGTCGACGCCGCGGGGAAGCGGGTCGTCGAGCCGGGGGCGTTCGAGGTGCGCGTCGGGCGGTCGTCGAAGGCGGAGGACCTGCTGCGGGCGACGTTCGAGCTGGGGTGACCCGGGCCCGTCCGCCGAGGGCGAGCGTGCCCGCGGGGCGCGCCACCTCGGCCACGGGTCCTGGGTGCCCCCAGCAGGACTCGAACCTGCAACCGACGGATTAGAAGGCCGTTGCTCTATCCATTGAGCTATGGAGGCGCGGGCGGCCGCCGGGGCGGCCGTCCGACGTCCCAGCGTACGCGGCGACGCCCTCGCGGACCGACCTCGCCGCAGGTCACGCGGCGCGCACGTTTGGCCGCGCCCGCGTTCGCACGAGAGGATGACGGCGTGAACGCGCTGGCAGGGAGGTCCGAGGGCCAGGACGCGAGGGACGTCCTCGACCGGCCGCTCGCCGCCACGTCCCTGCTCGACGCGCTCACCGACCTGGAGCGCGACGTGCGGGCGACCGCCTTCCCGCTCGAGGTGCCCGGCGTGGGCGTCGCGCGGGCCTCCCGGACCCGGCTGGTGGACCAGCTCGCCGACCACCTCGTGCCCCGGCTGCGGCAGCTGTCCGCCCCGGCGGTCGTCGTCGTCGCGGGCTCCACCGGCGCGGGCAAGTCCACGCTGGTCAACTCCCTCGTCGGCGCCGAGGTCAGCACCGCCGGCGTCCTGCGGCCGACCACGCGCCGCCCCGTCCTGGTGCACCACCCGGACGACGCCGAGCTCGTGCGCGAGCACCCCGTCACCGACGCCGTCGACGTCGTGGCGTCCGAGCGGGTGCCCCGCGGCATCGCGCTGATGGACGCGCCCGACCTGGACTCCGTCGAGTCCGACAACCGCCGCTCCGCCCACCGGCTGCTCGAGGCCGCCGACCTGTGGCTGTTCGTCACCACCGCCGCCCGGTACGGCGACGCGCTGCCCTGGCGGGTGCTCCGCGGCGCCACCGCGCGCGGCGCCTCCGTGGCGATGGTGCTCAACCGGGTCGACCCCGCGTCCCTGCCGACCGTGCGCGGCGACCTGCTGGAGCGGCTCCGCGGCCACGGCATGCAGGGCTCGCCGCTGTTCGTCGTGCCCGACGTCGGCCCGCACGAGGGGCCGCTCGACACCGC
>JAPSIJ010000505.1 GCA_031178805.1 Cellulomonas sp.
CGCAGGCGGCGCTTCACGCGGTTGCGCGTCACCGCGTTGCCCACGCCCTTGGACACGACGAAACCGACCGCCGGACCAGGTCCGGGGTCGGTTCGCGTCACGAGGTGCACCACGAGCGTGTTCCGCCCGGCGCGCGAGCCGGCGCGCACGGTCCGCTCGAAGTCGGCGGACCGGCGCATCCGGTGCGCGGCGGGCAGCACCGCGTCAGGTGGTGTCAGGCCGACAGCTCGGCGCGACCCTTGCGCCGGCGGGCGGCGAGGATCGCACGGCCGGCACGCGTCCGCATGCGCAGACGGAAACCGTGGGTCTTGGCGCGACGCCGGTTGTTCGGCTGGAAGGTCCGCTTGCTCACGATGGTCTCCAAGTACTTCGGTGCATCGGCCGGACGCGTGCGCCAGGCCAGGTCGGTGTGCCGTGCTCGACTGCTCCGGTACCCACGTCGCAGGACGCGGCCAGCGTCGGGGCACGCCAGCAGGAGCCATCAGGAAGGCTGGTCAACGTTACGTCGCCCGCGCCCGTGGGTCAAACCGCGTGATCCCGCGGCACGTGGGCGGTGCGGATCCGGGACGCCCACCCCCTCCCGCCGGTCCGCCGGGGCCACTAGCATCGTCCGTCGAGCGTCCGGCAGCGGCGGCCGTCCACGGCGGTGGACAGACCCGCACCGCCCTGTGGACAACTCCGCACCAGGACCCGCGGCCCCGCGCCGCGACGGCCGGGATCGTGCGCGACCGAGCGTCACGCACAGGTGTGGACAAGTCTGTGGACGCCGGACGGCGGCGTGCGACACTCGACCACGCGACTCACGACGGCAGCGAGGTACAGGTGTCAGGACAGGACGATCAGCTGAGCCAGGTCTGGTCGGCCGCGATGGCGCAGCTCGAGGTGAGCCCGGACATCACACCTCGTCAGCTGGCCTTCGTGCGGCTGGCCAAGCCGCTCGGCCTGCTCGACGGCACCATGCTGCTGGCGGTCGGCAACGACCTGACGAAGGACTACCTCGAGACGCGCGTGCGCCAGGAGGTGTCCGACGCCCTGGGCGCGGCACTCGGCCGCGACGCCCGGTTCGCGATCACCGTGGACCCCTCGCTCGAGACCGGCTCCGCGGACGCCGCGCTGACCACGGTCCCGCCGCCCGCCCGCGCCGACCGGGACGCCGACGAGGCCGCGCTGGCCGGGCTCGCCCCGTCGGGTCACCCGGGCACGGGCGACAGCGCGCTGGTCGAGCCGCCCCGCGCGGAGCCGTTCCGCCGGGAGCCCGCGGGCCCCACGCCGAGCGTCGAGCCCGCGCGGCTGAACCCCAAGTACCTGTTCGAGACGTTCGTCATCGGCTCGTCCAACCGCTTCGCGCACGCCGCGGCGGTCGCGGTCGCCGAGGCGCCGGCCAAGGCCTACAACCCGCTGTTCATCTACGGGGACTCGGGGCTGGGCAAGACGCACCTGCTGCACGCGATCGGCCACTACGCGCGCAACCTCTACCCCTCGGTGCGGGTGCGGTACGTGAACTCGGAGGAGTTCACGAACGACTTCATCAACTCCATCGGCGAAGGCAAGGCCGGCGCGTTCCAGCGCCGCTACCGCGAGGTGGACGTCCTGCTGATCGACGACATCCAGTTCCTGCAGGGCAAGGAACAGACGATGGAGGAGTTCTTCCACACGTTCAACACCCTGCACAACGCGAACAAGCAGGTCGTGATCACGTCCGACCTGCCGCCCAAGCAGCTGAACGGCTTCGAGGACCGGATGCGGTCCCGCTTCGAGTGGGGCCTCATCACCGACGTCCAGCCGCCGGACCTGGAGACGCGTATCGCGATCCTCCGGAAGAAGTCGGCCAACGACAACCTCGAGGCGCCGGCGGACGTGCTCGAGTACATCGCCTCGAAGATCTCCACGAACATCCGCGAGCTCGAGGGCGCGCTGATCCGGGTGACCGCGTTCGCGAACCTGAACCGGCAGCACGTCGACCTGTCGCTGGCCGAGATCGTGCTCAAGGACCTGATCACCGACGACGACCAGGCCGACATCACCGCGACGGCGGTCATCGGGCAGACGGCCGCCTACTTCGGCCTCACCATCGAGGACCTCTGCGGCTCGTCCCGCTCCCGGGTGCTGGTCACGGCGCGGCAGATCGCCATGTACCTGTGCCGGGAGCTCACCGACCTGTCGCTGCCCAAGATCGGCCAGGCGTTCGGCGGGCGCGACCACACGACGGTCATGCACGCCAACCGCAAGATCCGCGAGCTGATGGCCGAGCGGCGGTCGATCTTCAACCAGGTCACCGAGCTGACCAACCGGATCA
>JAPSIJ010000506.1 GCA_031178805.1 Cellulomonas sp.
TCCACACGCTCACCGACCGCGCGGGCCACACGCTCGGCGTGGCCGCCGAGGCCTGCGCCACCGCGACCGTGCGCGGGCTGGACCGCTGGCTCGCGGCCGGCTCCGTGGCGGTCGCCCGGTGCGACGGCACCCAGGACCGGCTGCGGCAGGGCCCGCGGTACCTCGCCCGGCAGACCGGCGAGCCGGTCGTGGTCGCCGACGTGCCGTCGGACGGCCGGTGGCCGGTCTGGCAGCACGCCTGCCGGGTGCAGGGCCTGCGGTCCGTGGCGGTCGTGCCCGGGACGCACCGGGACGTCACGGTGTACCTGGCGCTGTACGGGCCGCAACCGTGCGCGTGGGACGAGGTGCTGGCCCGGGCGACCGGGCTCGCGGAGGGCCTGGCGTCGGTGGTCGCGGCCCGGGACGAGGTGATCGCGCTCGCGCAGACCATGGACGACCTGCTGGCGTGCAGCCGCACCCAGCCGCTGATCGACCGCGCCGTCGGCGTGGTGATGGCGCGGGACGGCTGCGACGCGCAGACGGCGCTGGACCACCTGCGGGCGGGCGGCCGGGACGCGCGCGAGGCCGCCGCGCGGCTGGTCGCCGGCGTGGTGCCGCAGCGGGACGGGGACCAGCCGGTGCGCCGGCCGCTGGTGGGGGGCCTGCCGGCCGGCGCCTGACCCGCGCGTACAGTCGCCTCGTGATCGTGCACCTGGACGGCGGCGACCTCGGCTGCGCCCGCCTGCTGGTGCTGCTGCGGGCGCGCGCCCGGGAGCTCGCGCCGGGCACGGTCGTGCACCTGACGACGTCCGACCCCGTGGCGCCGGTGGACCTGCCCGCCTGGTGCCGGCTGACCGGGCACACGTACCTCGGCCCCGTGCCGGACGGCCCGCCGCCGGCGACCTACGCGGTCCGGGTCGCCGCGGCGGCCCGCGCCACCGACCCGGACCGGCCGTGGCACGTGCTCCCGGAGGGCTGAGCGCCGCTCAGTCCAGCCCGGCGGCCGCCTCGGTCTCCTCGATCCGGCGCAGCCAGTCGCGCTTGCCCGCGCGCCAGCCCTCGTCGTCGGCGCCGAGGCGCCAGTAGCCGGAGATCGACAGGTCCGCCTTCGGCAGCCCGCGCTCGACGCGCAGGTACTGGCGCAGGTCGCGCACCGAGCCGGCCTCGCCGTGCACGAACGCGTGCACCCGCCCCGCGGGCCACGGCAGGGCGCGGACGGCCTCGACGAGCCGGGCCCCCGGTGCCGCGTCGCCGGTGTGCACCCAGTGCAGGGCGACGCCGTCGGGGACGTGCAGCGGCACCTCCTCGGCGCGGTCGGCGACCTCGAGGACGGCCACGCCGTGCGCGGCGCCGCCGAGGCGCTCCAGCGTCACGGCGACGGCGGGCAGGGCGGACGCGTCGCCGGCCAGCAGGTGGTGGTCCGCGGTCAGGTCGGGGCTGTAGCCGCCGCCGGGGCCGACCACGACGACCTCGTCGCCCGGCACGGCGGCCGCGGCCCACGGCCCGGCGATGCCCGCGGCGCCGTGCACCACGAGGTCGATCGTCAGGGTGAGCTCCAGGTCGTCGTACCCGCGGACGGTGTAGGTCCGCATCCGCGGCTGGTGCTCCGGCGGCAGGGCGGCGCGGGCGGCGTCCAGGTCCACCCGGCCGTCCGGGGTGGTCCACGCGGCGAGCACGTCGGCGCCCGAGACGGTCGTCCCGGCGCCGGGCACGAACACCAGCTTGACGTACGAGTCGGCGTGGGGGGACGGGGCGAAGCCCGCGACGCCGGGGCCGCCGAGGGTGAGCCGGACCATCGCCGGGCTCAGGTGCTCGCTGCGCAGCACGGTGGCGCGCAGGGCGGGCGCCTTGGGCCGGCGCGGGGCGGCGGGGTCGGGTGTGGTCACGCGGGGAGCACCTTCCGGTCGTCGGTGGGTGCCGGACGGGTCGGCGTGCGGCCGCGGGGGACCACGGTCGTGCGCGCACGGCCCGGGGGCGTGGCCGGTGCGCCGGGGTCGAGCGTAGGGGCTGGCCGAGCGGGCCGTCACGCGGGGGAGGGGTGTGTCCCGCGCCACGTCCGCCCGCGGTCAGCGGCCGAGGTTCGCCCGGCCCCAGGTGTCGACGTCGGCGTTCAGCCGGGTGAGCAGCCGGGCGAGGTCGGCGCGGTCGGCGTCGGACCAGGCGCCGAGGATCTCGCCGTACAGCCGGGCGCGGATCTCGCGGGTGCGGGTCAGCGCGGCGAGCCCCTCCTCGGTCGCGCCCACGACGGTCACCCGGCCGTCGGCGGCGTCGGCGGTGCGGGTGACGTGGCCGGCCTGCTCCATCGCCAGCACCTG
>JAPSIJ010000507.1 GCA_031178805.1 Cellulomonas sp.
ACCTCCGGCAGCGGGCGGCCCTGCTCCTGCGCGAAGGTGGCGCCGAGCGACTGGCCGTGGTCGGACAGCACCACCACCCGGTAGTCCCGCGGGGCGGCCTCGGCGACGCGGACGAGCGTGTCGAGCACCCGGTCCAGGCCCTCCAGCGCCCGCAGCGCCTCGGGCCGGGTCGGCCCGGCGTGGTGCGCGATCTCGTCGTAGTCCACCAGGTCGACGTAGACGACCGGCGCCCCGCGGACCAGCTGCTCGGCGACGAGCGACGTCGCCAGGTCCCGCAGCAGCACGTTCGTGACGCCGCGCAGCACCACGTACCAGCCCCGCCGCGGCACCCGCGGCCGCACGTCGCGGACCCGCTGCCGCCGGCCCTGGTAGAGCTCCTTGACCATCTCCCCCGCGGTCAGCGTGACGGCGCGGGCGAGCACGAACGGGCTGGCGAAGAACCGGAGGTACGACGTCCCGGGCCCGATGCCGCGCCGGGCCTGGCTCATCACGAGCAGCTGGCGGTCCGCGTCCCCGGAGAACATCGTCGCCACGGCCGCGCCGCCGCCGGCGAGCAGGCCGCGCCCGTCGGACAGCCGCCGCTCGACCAGCGCCGCGTCGTCCGGGTGGTTCGTCACCACGAGGCGGCCGGCGTCGTGGTCCCACCACCGGAACGAGCAGATCGCGTCGGCCGCGCCGTGCAGCAGGCCCGCCTGGCTCGCGGGCGTGGTGGACGGCGCCTGCGCCCACCAGGGCCGCAGCGCGTGCGTGCCGTCGGCCAGCCAGCGCGCCATCGTCGGCACCAGGCCCGCGTCGACCGCCTGCGCCAGCACGGGGGCGCCGACGCCGTCGAGCTGCACGACCAGCAGCCCCGGCGGTCGGTCGTCCGGCACGGCGCCACCGCCTTCCCCTGCACGGCGGGCGCGGGCCCGGGCGCGGCGCAGCACGTCCGCCACGACGTAGTCGGAGTCGGAGGCGCCCCACACCCAGCGGCCCACGGCCATCACCAGGGCGGTGATCAGCAGCACCTGGACGACGGCCCAGGGATTCGCCACCCGCACACCGGGCACGACGGTCAGCGCGAGCCAGGCGACCAGCACCTGGGCGCCGAGCCCGGCGACCAGCGCGCCCGCCGCCCCGCCCGCCCGGGCGAGCACCCGCAGCGGCGGGCGCAGCACGAGGTCCCCGGCGGCCACCAGCAGCGCCGCGAGCACGACCGACCCCGGGTTGCTCGCGGCGACGCCCTCGACCAGGGCGACGGCGATCCCGAGCCCGAGCGCGGTGGTGACCAGGCCCAGCAGCGCGTCGCCGACGTCGCTGAGCGTGACCGCCCACCGGCCGGGCGGCGGGCGGTGCGGGACCACGGGGGGCACCGGTCCAGCGTGCCACGGCCGGTGGCCGGGCGGGCCGGCCCGACGACGGCCGCGCGTCAGCGCCGGGGCGGTGCCTGCCGGTACCGGTCGGAGCCCCACCGCTGCGGGTCGGGCACGTCCAGCTCGTCGCAGAGCGCGTGCCAGACGTCGCGGGGCTCGACCCCGGCGTCGAGCGCCTGCTCGGGCGTGCGGCCGCCGAGCGTCGGCAGGACGAGCTCCTGCACGAGCGTGCGCCCGTGGGCGCTGCCGAGCACCTCGTCGACGAGCTGCCAGAACTCCCGGTACCGCACCGCGCTCTCCTCCTCCGGCTGCCGCTCCCGGTGACGCGCCAGCCACCGGCGAGCGTACGCGCGGGCCGCCGGGCCCGCGCGCCCCGGCCGGGTCAGCCCCGGTCGGCCGGGAGGCCGAGCAGCCAGCCGCTGACGACGGTCGTCAGCAGGACCGGCGCGCGGTACACCCGGTCCTCGACCGTCACCTCGAGGTCCGAGGGCAGCGGGTTGCCCAGGACGAAGGCGGCGACCTGCCCGACCGGGCCGACCCGGTGCAGGTGCCGCCGGGCCCGGCCGGCCAGCAGCGCCGCCACCACGGCCACGACGTCGGCGCGGGGCACCTCCAGGTCGACCGAGTCCTCCACCCGCACCGTGTCGCGCACCGCGTCCGGCGCGGCGCCCGCCGGGGCGAGGTGCACCACCACCGCCGGTACGCCGTCGAGCTCGACCACGACCGCGCCGGGGGCCGCCCCCGCCGCGTCGTCCTCCCACGGGTCCGCCTCGGGCACGGGGGTCGGCGGCCGCCCGTGCCGCGCCCCGACCTCCCACAGCGCACGCACCGTGGCCTGCGTCCCCCTGTCGACCACCATGCGGTGATCGTGGCACGACCGGCGGCGGCCCGGCACGCGGGTGTCGGTGCCGGGGGACACAATGGCGCGGTGAC
>JAPSIJ010000062.1:0-8250 GCA_031178805.1 Cellulomonas sp.
GCCCGATGACCCCGTCCACCGCGGAGGCGGTCCTGTTCTGGGTGCTCGCCCCGGTGATGGTGCTCGCCGCGCTCGGCCTGCTGCTGTCCCGCAAGGCCGTGCACGCCGCGCTGTGCGTCATCACGATCATGATCTCGCTGGCCTTCCTCTACATCGCGCAGGAGGCCCCGTTCCTCGGCGTCGTCCAGGTGGTCGTCTACACCGGCGCCGTGATGATGCTGTTCCTGTTCGTGCTGATGCTGGTCGGCGTCGACGCCTCGGACTCCCTGGTGGAGACGCTGCGCGGCCAGCGCTGGGTCGGCTGGCTCGCGGCCCTCGGCCTCGGCGCCGTGCTCACCGGCGTGGTGGGCCGCGCGGTGTACCCGGAGCCCGCCGGGCTCGCGGAGGGCACCACCGGCCCGAACCCCGAGGGCGTCGCGCGGATCATCTTCGGCGAGCACGTGTTCGGCCTCGAGGTCGTCGGCGCGCTGCTGGTCACCGCCGCGCTCGGCGCGCTGGTGCTCACCCACCGGCAGCGGCTCACGCCCCGGCGCTCGCAGGCCGAGCGCGCCGCGGCCCGGGTGGCCGCGGGCGCGCGGCTGACCCCGCTGCCCGCGCCCGGCGTCTACGCCCGGCACAACGCGATGGACGTCCCCGCGCTCGACCCCGACGGGCGGCCGATCGACGAGTCGGTGCCCCGGGTGCTGCGCATCCGCGGCCAGCAGGCCGGCACCGCGGAGTACCGCGCCGACACCTACCGCCGCGCGGTCACGGCGGTGCGCGGCGAGCCGGACGCGCACGGGACCGACCCGGACGCCGCCCTCGGCGCGACCGCGGACGACCCCCGGCCGGCCGCGGCCCCGCCCGGCACGAGCACCGGCCCGCAGGCCGACGTCACGCTCGGCGACGCCTCGACCCGGACGGAGACCCGCCCGTGACGCTCACGCACTACCTGGTGCTGTCCGCGATCCTGTTCTCGCTCGGCGCCGCGACGGTGCTGCTGCGCCGGAACGCGATCATCGTGTTCATGGGCGTGGAGCTCATGCTCAACGCCACGAACCTCGCCCTCGTCACGTTCGCCCGGCTGCACGGCGACCTCACGGGGCAGGTGATGGCCTTCTTCGTGATGGTCGTGGCCGCCGCCGAGGTGGTCGTCGGGCTGGCGATCATCGTGTCGATCTTCCGCACCCGGAAGTCGGCCTCGGTCGACGACGTCAACCTGCTGAGGAGCTGACGGGCCCGTGGACGACCTGACCTCCCTCGCCCCGCTCCTGGTCGCGGTGCCGCTGGCGAGCGCGGCGGTGCTGCTGCTGCTCGGCCGCCGGGCCGACCGCTGGGGCCACTGGCTCGGCGTGCTCGCCTCCGGCGGCGCGTTCGTCGTCGCGGCGGTGCTGCTGGCCGACCTGCTGGGCCGGCCCGCCGACGAGCGCGTGGTGGACGTGCACCTGGCCGACTGGATCTCCGCCGGCTCGTTCGACCTGTCGGCCGGCCTGCGCGTCGACCCGCTGTCCCTGACCTTCGTGCTGCTGGTGACGTTCGTCGGCACGCTGATCCACGTCTACTCGGTCGCGTACATGGCGCACGACGTCGCGCGCCGGCGGTTCTTCGCGTACCTGAACCTGTTCGTGGCGGCGATGCTGCTGCTGGTGCTCGCCGACTCCTACCTGCTGCTGTTCGTCGGCTGGGAGGGCGTCGGCCTCGCCTCGTACCTGCTGATCGGGTTCTGGAACCACCGCACGCCGTACGCGGTCGCGGCGAAGAAGGCGTTCGTCGCCAACCGGGTCGGCGACGTCGGCCTGCTCGTGGCGCTGATGCTGATGTTCGCCACGTTCGGCGCGGTGGACTTCGACACCGTGGCCGCGGGGGTGCCGGCGGCCTCGACGGGCACGCTGACCGCGATCGCCCTGATGCTGCTGCTGGCCGCCTGCGGCAAGTCGGCGCAGTTCCCGCTGCAGTCCTGGCTCGGCGACGCGATGGCCGGCCCCACGCCGGTGTCCGCGCTGATCCACGCCGCGACGATGGTCACCGCGGGCGTCTACCTGATCGTGCGGTCCGCCCCGGTGTTCGAGGGCGCGCCGACCGCGCAGCTCGTGGTGACGGTGGTCGGCGCGATCACCCTGCTGATCGGCGCGGTGATCGGCTGCGCCAAGGACGACATCAAGAAGGCGCTGGCGGCCTCGACGATGTCGCAGATCGGCTACATGGTGCTGGCCGCGGGCCTCGGCCCGGTCGGGTACGCGTTCGCGATCTTCCACCTCGTGACGCACGGCTTCTTCAAGGCCGGGATGTTCCTCGGCGCCGGGTCCGTCATGCACGGCATGGGCGACCGGACCGACATGCGGCGGTTCGGCGGCCTGCGCTCGGTCATGGTCGTCACCTGGCTGACGTTCGGCGCCGGCTGGCTCGCGATCCTCGGGGTGCCGCCGTTCTCCGGCTTCTGGAGCAAGGACAAGATCATCGAGTCCGCGTTCGTGGTGCCCGACGCCGGCGGCGAGTGGCGCGCCTGGCTGTTCGGCGCGGTCGCGCTGCTGGGCGCGGGGATCACCGCGTTCTACATGTCGCGGCTGTTCTTCCTCACCTTCCACGGCCGGCGCCGGTGGGCGCCCGACGCCGACGGGCACGAGCCGCACCCGCACGAGTCCCCGGCCCTGATGACGGTGCCGATGGTCGTGCTCGCGCTCGGCTCGGTCGCCCTCGGCTTCCTGCTCCAGCTCGGCGGCGGGTTCACCACCTGGCTCGAGCCGGTCACCGGGCACGTCGAGCACCACGAGCCCGTGCTCGCCGTGCCGGTGATCCAGGGCGCCACCCTGGTCGCGATCGCGCTGGGCCTGGCGCTGGCCTGGCGGCAGTACCTGTCCCTGCCGGTTCCCGTGACCGCGCCGACCGGGTCGGTGCCGACCCGGGCGGCCCGCGCCGACCTCTACCAGGACGCCGTCAACGACGCCGTCCTGGTCGAGCCCGGCCGGCACCTGACCCGCTCGCTCGTCTACGGCGACCGCACCGCGGTCGACGGGGCGTTCTCGGGCCTCGGCCGCCTCACCGTCGGCCTCGGGGAGCTCGCGCGGAAGGTGCAGACGGGCTACGCCCGCCAGTACGCCGCGACGATGCTGCTCGGGGTCGTCGTGCTGGCCGCCGTCGTCCTGGCGCCCCGGATCTGAGGGGATCTCGATGCCTGACGCCGCCACCACGCTGCTGTCCCCGGACGTGCCGTGGCTGACCCTGCTCCTCGTCTGGCCGCTGGTCGGCGCCGCCGCGCTGTGGGCGCTGCCCGCGGGCCGGTCCGGCCCCGCGGCCGACGGCACCGCCACCGGCGCCCGCCGGTGGTCCCGGCACGTCGCCCTCGGCGTCGCGCTGGTCGAGCTGCTGCTGGGCGTCGCCGCCCTGCTGGCCTTCGACACCGGCGCCGCCGGCACCCACCAGCTGGTGGAGACCCACGGCTGGATCCCGCAGCTCGGGGTGTCCTACGCCCTCGGGGTGGACGGCGTGGGGCTCTCCCTGGTGCTGCTGTCCGTGCTGCTGGTGCCCGTGGTGATCCTGGCCGCGTGGCGGGAGCAGGGCTCCGGCGCCGCTCCCACCGACCGGCTGCGGCACTACCTCGCGCTGGTGCTCGTGCTCACCACGTTCATGGTCGGCGTGTTCGCCGCCCGCGACGTCTTCCTGTTCTACGTGCTGTTCGAGGCCATGCTGATCCCGGTCTACTTCATGATCGGGGCGTTCGGCGGCCCGCAGCGGCGGTACGCGGCCGTGAAGTTCCTGCTGTTCTCCCTCGCGGGCGGTCTGGTCATGCTCGCCGGCGTCATCGTGCTGTACCTGCAGGGGCCGGGCGGGCCGCAGGGCTTCCTCACCGAGAACCTCGTCGGGCTCGACCTGCCGGCCGGCACGGAGCGCTGGCTGTTCCTCGCGTTCTTCGTCGCGTTCGCGGTCAAGGCGCCGATGTTCCCGGTGCACACCTGGCTGCCCGACGCGGCCGAGCAGGCCCCCGCCGGCACCTCCACGCTGCTGGTCGGCGTGCTCGACAAGGTCGGCACCTTCGGGATGCTGACGCTCTGCCTGCCGCTGTTCCCCGAGGCGTCCCGGTGGGCCGCGCCGGTCGTGGTGGCGCTCGCGGTGGTGTCGATCCTCTACGGCGCCCTGCTCGCGCTCGGCCAGCAGGACCTGTTCCGCCTGGTGGCGTACACGTCGGTGTCCCACTTCGGCTTCATCGTGCTGGGCATCTTCGCGATGCAGTCCACGTCCGTCGCCGGGTCGTCGTTCTACATGGTCAACCACGGGCTCTCGACCGGGGCGCTGTTCCTGCTCGTCGGGTTCCTCGCCGCCCGGCGCGGATCCGTGCGGATCGCCGACTTCGGCGGGCTGCAGAAGGTCACGCCGGTGCTCGCCGGCACGTTCCTGGTCGTCGGGCTGTCGGCGCTGTCGCTGCCCGGGCTGTCCACCTTCGTGTCCGAGCTGCTGGTGCTGGTCGGCTCGTTCGGCGCCTACCGCGCCGCGGCGGTCGTCGCGACGCTCGGCGTCGTGCTGGCCGCGGTCTACGTGCTGTGGACCTACCAGCGGGTGTTCACCGGGCCCGTGCGCGACGACCTCGCCGCGACGCGGGACCTCGGCGGGCGCGAGCGCTGGGTGGTCGGCCCGCTGATCGCGCTGATGCTGGTGCTCGGCGTCGTGCCCGGCCCCGCGCTGCGGCTCGTCGACGAGCCCGCCGCCGAGACGGTGCGGCAGGTCGGCGGGGAGGTGCCGCCGGGCGAGGTGCTCGTGCTCGACGGCGACGACGAGGGGAGCGACCAGTGACCGAGTTCGTGGCGCCCGACATCGCGTGGGCGCAGCTCACGCCGATCCTGCTGGTGCTCGGCGCGGCCGTCGCCGGCGTGCTGGTGGAGGCGTTCGTGCCCCGCCGCGCCCGCCGGCCCGTGCAGCTGACGCTGACCCTCGGCGCGCTCGCCGCGGCCGTCGTCGCGGTCGCCGCGCTCTGGGGCGACGTGGCCGACACCGGCGGCACCGACGTGCTCGGCGGCTCCGTGCTGGTCGACGGCCCGACGCTGGTGCTGCAGGGCACCGTCGCGGTGCTCGCGCTGCTGGCCGTGCTGGTGATCGCGGACCGCACCGACACCGGGGAGGACGCCTTCGCCCCGCAGGGCGCCGCCGTCCCCGGCTCCGGCTACGAGGAGGCCGCCCGCGCCGCCGGGCTGCAGCAGACCGAGGTCTACCCGCTCGTGCTGTTCGCCACCGGCGGCATGCTGATCTTCCCCGCGACCGGCGACCTGCTGACGCTGTTCGTCGCCCTCGAGGTGCTGTCCCTGCCGCTCTACCTGCTCACCGGCCTGGCCCGCCGGCGCCGCCTGCTGAGCCAGGAGGCGTCGATGAAGTACTTCCTGCTCGGCTCGTTCGCCTCCGCGCTGCTGCTGTTCGGCATCGCCCTGCTGTACGGGTTCGCCGGGTCGCTGCGGTACGCGGAGATCGCCGAGGCCGTCCGCACGGTGACCGGCATGGACGGGCTGCTGCTCGCCGGCGCGCTGCTGGTGCTCACCGGGCTGCTGTTCAAGGTCGGCGCGGTGCCGTTCCACTCCTGGACGCCCGACGCCTACCAGGGCGCCCCGACGCCGATCACCGGCTTCATGGCGGCGTGCACGAAGGTCGCCGCCTTCGGCGCCCTGCTGCGGGTGCTCTACGTGATGCTGCCGGACCTGCGCTGGGACCTCGAGCCCGCGCTGTGGACCGTCGCGATCGCCACGATGGTCGTCGGCACCGTGGTGGCGCTGGTGCAGACCGACATCAAGCGCGTGCTGGCGTACTCGTCCATCGCGCACGCCGGGTTCGTGCTCACCGGCGTCGTCGCGCTCACGGAGTCGGGGATCGTGGCGACGCTGTTCTACCTGCTCGCGTACGGCGTCGCGACGGTCGGCGCGTTCGGCGTCGTGACGCTGGTGCGCGAGCGCGGCGCGGTCCGGGCGGCCGCGCGGCAGCCGGTGCCCGCGGGCGCGGTGCGGGCGGTGGCCGGGGTGCCGGGGCCCGCCGGCCCGGGCGACGCGGTGGACGCCGCGGGTGCGGCCGGCGACCCGGCGGCCACGGACGACGAGGACCCCGGCGAGCCCGAGGGTCCCGTGCTGGGCGAGGCCACGCACCTGTCGCAGTGGGCGGGCCTCGGCCGGACCAACCCGGTGCTCGCCGGCACGTTCGCGCTGTTCCTGCTGTCCTTCGCCGGCATCCCCCTCACCGCCGGCTTCACCGGCAAGTTCGCGGTGTTCACCGCGGCGGTGGACGGGGACGCGTGGCCGCTCGCCGTGGTGGGCGTGCTCGCCTCCGCGGCGGCCGCGTTCTTCTACGTCCGGATCATCGTGCTGATGTTCTTCACCAGCCCGCACGGCGGTCCGCAGACGCCGGCGACGGGAGCGGTGGACGACCCGCCCGGCGGGGCCGGGGTGGCGGCCGAGGTCGCGGCCGACGAGGTGGCGGCCGACGGGGTGGCGGACACGTCCCCGGCGGACCGGCCCGGCACGGTCGTGGTCGGCTCGCAGGGGTTCGCCCTGGTCGCGATCGGCGTGTGCGCGGTGCTCACCGTGGCGCTCGGCGTCGTCCCCGGACCCGTGCTCGACGCGATCGCCGACGTCGCCCGGCTGCTGCCCTGACCCGACCCGCCCGCCCGGCCGGCCACCGACCGTCCTCCCGGGGCCGGTAGGTGGCCGCGTCGGTTCTGCCCCGGCCCCTCTGGCCAGATAGGTTCGACCCGTGACCTCCCCGACGACCCTGCCGCTCGCCGACCCCGCGCTCGCCGAGCGCATCGCGGGACGCCTCGACGTGGTCGAGGTGCGGCTCCGCGACGCCGTCGCGTACGCCGACCGGCTCGTGGACGACGCGGCGCACCACCTGGCCAACGCCGGCGGCAAGCGGCTGCGGCCGCTGCTGACCCTGCTCGCCGCCGAGCTCGGCGACGGCGCCCGGGACGAGGTGCTCGACGCCGCCGTCGTGGTCGAGCTGACCCACCTCGCGTCCCTCTACCACGACGACGTGATGGACTCCGCGCCGATGCGCCGCGGGGCGCCGGCCGCGCACGAGGTGTGGGGCAACAACGTCGCGATCCTCGTGGGCGACCTGCTGTTCGCGCGCGCGTCCACCACCGTCGCGACGCTCGGGCCCGAGGCCGTGCTGATCCAGGCCGGCACGTTCGAGCGGCTGTGCCTCGGCCAGCTGCACGAGTCGCTCGGCCCGGGCGAGGCCGGCGACCCGGTCGCGCACTACCTCCAGGTGCTCGCGGACAAGACCGCCTCGCTGATCGCGACGTCGGCCCGGCTCGGCGCGATGTACGCCGGCTGCGCGGCCGACGTGGTGGAGACCGTCGCCGCGTTCGGCGAGCGGATCGGCGTGGCGTTCCAGCTGGCCGACGACGTGCTCGACCTGACCTCCGAGGGCGTCGTCTCCGGCAAGACCCCCGGCACCGACCTGCGGGAGCAGGTGCCGACCATGCCCGTGCTGCTGCTGCGCGAGCGCGCCGCCGCCACCGGCGACCCGGCGGACGTCGCCCTGGTCGCGCGGCTCGACGGCGACCTGTCCGACGACGCGGTGCTGGCCCAGGTCGTCGCCGACCTGCGCGCCCACCCGGTCGTCCGGGAGACCCGCGACCGCGCGACCGCCCTGGTGGCGGAGGCCGTCGCGCTGCTGGCGCCGCTGCCGGACGGGCCGGTCAAGGACTCGTTCGTGTCGTTCGCCGACGCGCTGGTGGACCGCGCGTCCTGAGGCCGGACCGCGGCCCGGGGCGGTCGCGCAGCGAGGGGGAGCAGTGAGCACGGTGGCGGACGACGCCCTGCGGTGCCCGGCGTGCGGCGCCGGGCTGGAGCCGGGGGCCGCGTTCTGCGCGTCCTGCGGGGCGCGGGTGGCGCTCGCGCCGGCCGGTGCCGGGGTCCCGGCGGGCGTGGACGCCGGGGCACACGGGTGGTCGCTCGGCACGGAGGTGGACGACGCCGTCGCCCCGGTGTGGCGGCGGCTGCTCGCCCTGCTGCTGGACCAGCTGCTCGCGGCCGCGGTCGGCGGCGCCGGGCTGCTGGCCGTGCTGCCCGCGGTCCGGGACGGCTCGACCGGCGCGCTGCTGGTGCCCGCGCTGCTCCTGCTGCTGCTCACCGCGGGCCAGTGGTTCGCCGAGGCCTTCGCCGGGCGCACCGTCGGCGGCGCGGCGCTCGGCATCCGGACCGTGTCCGCCCGCACCGGCCGGCCCGCCGGGCTGTGGCCCGTCCTCGTCCGGTCCGTCGTGCAGGGGCTCGGCGTGGTCGTCGGCGGGATCGGGGT
>JAPSIJ010000062.1:8350-9973 GCA_031178805.1 Cellulomonas sp.
CTGGTGCTCACGCTCGACACCGGCGCCACGGTGCCGGTCAGCGGTCCCGGGCTGATCGGGCGCCGGCCGGTGCCCGGCACGGAGCGCTGGGCGCACCTGGTGACGGTCGAGGACCCCGAGCAGTCGGTGTCCTCGACGCACCTGGCGTTCTGGCCGGTCGCGGGCGGGCTGGACGTGCTGGACCGCGGCTCCACCAACGGCACCGTGCTGGTCGACCCGGCGGGCAAGCCGTGGTCGCTCGCCCCGGGCGCCCCGGCCCGGGTGGCCGCGGGCTGGACCCTCGTGCTGGGCAACCGGCGGATCCGGGTCGACGCGGCCTGAGCCCCGGCGGGCGCCCGGTCAGAGCGTCGGCGGCGTCCAGGCGAGCTGCACGACCTGGCGGCCCTCGTCGCGGGTGACGAGCTGCGCGCGCCCCGGCACGCCGGGCACGGGCTTGGCCCCGCCGATCAGCGCGCCCTCGTCCGGGCTGCCCGACAGCACGATGCCGGGCGCCGCGAGGTCGCGGAGCGCCTGCAGCACGGGCTCGTACATCGCGCGCCCCGCACCGCCGGAGCGGCGGGCGAGCACGAGGTGCAGGCCGACGTCGCCGGCCTGCGCCAGCAGCGGCACCAGCGGGGCGAGCGGGTTGCCGGTGGTCGTCGACACCAGGTCGTAGTCGTCGACGATCACGTACACCTCGGCGCCCGTCCACCAGGAGCGCGACCGCAGCTGCTCCGGGGTGACGTCCGGGCCGGGCAGCCGGCCGCGCAGGTAGTCCGCGAGGCCCGCGATCTCGGCCGCCGCCTGGTCCTGGGTGGTGAAGTACCCGGCCAGGTACTCCTCGGGGATCTCGCCGAGCAGCGAGCGCCGGAAGTCCACCGCGAAGATCTGCGCCTGCTGCGGGGTGTGCAGGCGGCGGACCTCGGCCGCGACGCCGCGCAGCAGCGCCGACTTGCCGGACCCGCCGTCGCCGAACGCGTACAGGTGCGGCTCCTCGGCCACGTCGATGCCGACGGGGGCGAGGTTCGCCTCGTCGATGCCGAGCAGCAGCCGCCGGGCGTCGCCCCGCGGGTCGGTGCGCACCTGGTCCAGGGAGATCTCGTCGGGCAGCAGCCGCAGCTTCGGGCCCGCGGGGCCCTGCCAGGCGGCGTTCACGGCCTCGACCAGGTGGCTCACGCCCGCGCCGAGGGTGCCGGCGGCCGGGTCGCCGTCGATCCGCGGCAGGGCGGTCAGCACGTGGTGCTTCGACACCGCGAGGCCGCGGCCCGGGCGGTCCTTGGGCACGTTGACGGCGACCTTGCGGTCGATCTCGGAGTCCATCGGGTCGCCGAGCCGGAGCTCGAGCCGGGTGCCGAACACGTCCTTGACCTGGGTGCGGAAGTCCATCCAGCGGGCGGCCGTCGCGACCAGGTGCACGCCGAACGTCAGGCCGCGGCCGGCGAGGGCCTGGATGCGCGGCTCCAGCTCGTCGAACTCCGAGCGGATCGTCGACCAGCCGTCCACCAGCAGGAACACGTCGCCGTAGCCGTCGTCGGCCGTGCCCTGCGCGCGCCGGGTGCGGTAGGTCTCGATCGAGTCGATGCCCTGGCTGCGGAAGTACCGCTCGCGGGCGTCGATGATCGACTCCACCTCGGCGACCGTGCG
>JAPSIJ010000063.1 GCA_031178805.1 Cellulomonas sp.
GGCCGGGCGCTGCGGGCGAGCGAGGTGTCGACGATCACGGCGGCCTCGGGCGCCGCGATCACCAAGCGCGCGGAGTCGCTGGTCCGCGCGGGGCTGGTCGGCCGCGGGATCCCGCACCGGGACCGCCGGGGCGTGCTGCTGTCCCTCACCGACGAGGGCCGCGCCGCGGTGGACCGGCTGATGCCCGAGCACCTGGCCCGGGAGGCGGACGCGCTCGCGGACCTCGACGCCGAGGAGGCCGAGCGGCTCGCCGCGCTGCTGTCCCGGGTGCTGCTGCGGGTCGAGGGCGCCTGACTCCGCCGGCACGAACCGGGTGAAACCGTTCACCCGGTCGGGGACGCTCCTCATCTGGGACCGAAGTCCCCCGATGGGAGCGACGTCACCGTCGGCGCGACCCCGGCGCCGCACGCCCCCGGCCCCGGAGAACCCACGTGCCGCTGCCCCGCCTGCGCACCAGCCTGCGCGCCCAGCTCGTCGCCACCGGAGCCGGTGCCGTCGCCGTCACCGCCGCCCTGCTCACCGCGGTCGGCGGCTGGCAGGTCGCGGGCCTCGCGCGGGACGCGGGCGCGGACGTCGACCGCCTGACCAGCGACTCGATGGTGCAGACCACGCAGCAGGCGGTCACGCTCATCACGACGCAGGTCGCCACCGTGACGGACCGGATGGCCTCCGACCTGCGGGTCGCCCAGCAGACGCTGGACCAGGCCGGCCCGGTGTCGTTCGGCGCCCCCGAGGCGTGGACGGTCACGGACCAGACCAGCGGCGCGACGGAGGACGTCACGCTGCCGCAGCTGCTGGTCGGCGGCACCTGGCTCGGCCGCACCACCGACCCGGCGACGCCGGTGCCGGTGGTCGACGACATCAGCACCCTGCTCGGCGCCTCCGTCACCGTGTTCCAGCGGGTGAACGAGGAGGGCGACATGCTCCGCGTCGCCACGTCGGTCACCAACGCGGACGGCGACCGCGTGATCGGCACCGCGATCGGCGCGACGGCGGCCGACGGCGCGCCGAACGCGGTGGTCTCCGCGCTGCTGGCCGGCGACGCCTACTACGGCACGGCGCAGGTGGTCGGCCGGCCGTTCGTCACCGCCTACGCCCCGCTGCTGGTGGGCGACGAGGTGGTCGGCGCGCTGTTCGTCGGCGTGCCGCAGACCGACGTCGACGAGCCGCTGCGGGCCGCGCTCGCCGAGGTGGCGGTCGGCACGGAGGGCTACCTGACGGTGGCCGACGCCGACGGCGCCTGGGTGGTGCCCCCGCCCGGGGCCGAGGCCGGCGACTCCGCCGCGCAGGTCGACGCCGACGGCGACGCGTACGCCCCGCGGCTGGTCGAGGCCGCCGCCGGGCTCGGCGAGGGCGAGACCGCCGTGCAGCGGGTCGACCTCGGCGACGCCGGGGCGGCGTCCGTGCAGCTGGCCCGGTACGCCCCCTGGGGCTGGACCGTCGCGGCGTGGGGGTTCGACGCCGAGCTGCGGGCCGTGTCCACCGAGCTCGCCGCGGGGTCCCGCACGCTGATGGTGACGCTGCTCGTGGTCGGGCTCGTCGTGGCCCTGCTGGCCGTGGCCCTGGTCGTGTGGATCTCCGGCCGCGTCGTCGGCCGGGTGGGCCGGCTGACCGGGGCGCTGCGCCGGGTCGCCGACCGGGACCTGTCCGTGGAGGTCCGCGGGGAGGGCGCCGACGAGATCGGCGTGATGGGCACCGCGCTGGGCGAGGCGATCGACGCGATGCGCGCCGCCCTCACGCGGATGCAGCAGGGCGCCGAGGCCGTCCGCAGCACCGCGGGCCGGCTCGACGGGTCGTCCGGCACGCTGGAGGAGGCGGCCGGCCGCACGGTGTCCCGCGCCGAGGGCGCCGCCGGCTCCGCGTCGGTGGTGAGCACCGAGGTGCAGACCGTGACCGCGGCCATGACCGAGATGCGCGCGTCCATCGAGTCCGTCGCGCAGGACGTGACGTCCGCGTCCGGCGAGGCCGCGCAGGCCGTGGGCATCACCGCCGAGGCCGCCACCGCCGCCGACCGGCTCGCGGCGTCCACGTCGCAGATCGCCGCCGTGCTGGACACCGTGACCACGATCGCCAGCCAGACCCACCTGCTGGCCCTGAACGCCAGCATCGAGGCCGCCCGGGCCGGCGCCGCGGGGGCCGGGTTCGCCGTCGTCGCCGGCGAGGTGAAGGACCTGGCGCAGCAGACCTCGACCGCCATCGGCACCATCGCGCCGGTCCTCGAGGCCGTCACCCGGGACGCCGCGGACGTGCAGGCGTCGGTCGGCCGGATCTCCCAGGCGGTCACCACCGTGGACGAGCTGCAGGGCGCCGTGTCCGCGGTCGTCGAGCAGCAGAGCGCCACCACGTCGGAGATCGAGCGCAACCTCGTCGTCGCGGCGGAGAGCACCAGCGACATCGCGGGCAGCGCCGCCGACGTGGCGCAGGCCGCGGGGCAGGCGTTCGACGGCGCTGCCGAGGTGCGGCAGGCCGTGGTGACCCTGGCGGACGTCGCCGCGGAGCTCGCGCGCGGCGCGGACGAGTTCACGCTCGCGCGCTGACCGACCGGACGCCGGCGGGGCGGCCCGGGGCGGCCCGGGGGCGGACGGCGCGCGCCGACCGCCCCCGGGGCCGTCGCTCAGCCCTTCGGGCGGGTCATGCTCAGCAGGTCCAGGGCCTCGTCCAGCTGGGCCTCGGTGACCTCGCCCCGCTCGACGTAGCCGAGCGCCACCACCGCGTCCCGGACCGTGATGCCCTCGGCGACGGCGTGCTTGGCGATCTTCGCCGCCGCCTCGTAGCCGATCACCCGGTTCAGCGGGGTGACGATCGACGGCGAGGACCCGGCGTACGCCCGGCCGCGCTCGACGTCGACCTCGATGCCGTCCACCGTGCGGTCGGCGAGCACCCGGCAGGCGGCCGCGAGCAGCCGCTCGGACTCCAGCACCGCCTGGCCCATCACGGGGATCTGCACGTTGAGCTCGAACGAGCCGCTGGCCCCGGCCCACGCGACGGTGGCGTCGTTGCCGACCACGCGGGCGGCGACCATCAGCACCGCCTCGGGGATCACCGGGTTCACCTTGCCCGGCATGATCGACGAGCCCGGCTGCAGGTCGGGGATCCGGATCTCGCCGAGGCCGGTGTTCGGGCCGGAGCCCATCCAGCGCAGGTCGTTGCAGATCTTGGTCAGGCTGACCGCGATCGTCCGCAGCGCGCCGGACAGCTCGACCAGCCCGTCCCGGGCGCCCTGCGCCTCGAAGTGGTCCCGCGCCTCGGTCAGCGGCAGGCCGGTGTCCTCGGCGAGCAGGGCGATCACGCGCTGCGGGAAGCCCGCGGGGGTGTTGATGCCGGTGCCGACCGCGGTGCCGCCCAGGGGCACCTCGGCGACCCGGGGGAGGGCCGCCTGCACCCGCTCCACGCCGCGGCGCACGGCGGCCGCGTAGCCGCCGAACTCCTGGCCGAACGTCACCGGGGTGGCGTCCATCAGGTGGGTGCGGCCCGCCTTGACGTCGCCGGCGTGCCGCTCGGCGAGCCGCTCCAGCGACGCCGCGAGGTGCTCCAGCGCCGGCACCAGGTCGTTGACCGCGCCGTCGGTGGCGGCGACGTGCACGGACGTCGGGAACACGTCGTTGGAGGACTGCGAGGCGTTCACGTGGTCGTTCGGGTGCACGTCGGTGCCGGACGCCCGGGTGGCGAGCGTGGCCAGCACCTCGTTCATGTTCATGTTCGAGGACGTGCCCGAGCCGGTCTGGTAGACGTCCACCGGGAAGTGCGCGTCGTGCCGGCCCTCGGCGACCTCGTCGGCCGCGGCGGCGATCGCGTCCGCGATGCCGGCGTCGAGGATGCCGAGCTCGGCGTTGGCGCGGGCGGCGGCCTTCTTGATCCGGGCGAGGGCGGCGAGGTGGCCGCGCTCCAGGGTCGTCCCGCTGATCGGGAAGTTCTCCACCGCGCGCTGGGTCTGGGCGCGGTACAGGGCGGCGGCGGGGACGCGGACCTCACCCATGGTGTCGTGCTCGGTGCGGTACTGGACGGCGTCGTCGGCGTGCAGGCTCATGCGCCGCATCCTGCCACCCGCCGGTGACCGGCGCGTGCGCGTCGGCCCCGGCGGGCGCCGGGTGCGTCGGGTCGGTTCCCGGCCGCGTCAGGCGCGGACCGGGGTCTCCCCGACCTCGCCGACCGCCGAGGTCAGCCGCGCGTTGCCGTCGGCGAGCGTGTACTCGACGCCGACCACCGCGCACCGGCCCTCCTCGACCGCCTCGGCCAGCGTCACCGAGTACGACCGCAGCATGTCGACGGTGTGCCGGACGTGCTCGTGGCCGAGCTCGGCGGGGTCGACGGTGCCGATGTCCTTGGGCCGGCCGTGCGCGTCGGGCCCGTGGGCGAGCGAGACGATGGACGGGATCACGCGGTCCACCACGGCGCGCACGAAGCCGCGCGGCAGCTCGCCGGTGGTCAGCGCGGCGGTGGCGGCCGCGACGGCGCCGCAGGAGTCGTGCCCGAGCACGACCACGAGCGAGGCGCCCAGCACCTCCACGCCGTACTCGATGGAGCCGATCACCGTGGTGTCGAGCACGTGCCCGGCGGTGCGGACCACGAACACGTCGCCGAGGCCCTGGTCGAAGATGATCTCGGCCGCGACCCGGCTGTCCGAGCAGCCGAACACCACGGCGAACGGGTGCTGCTCGGCCTGCACCTCGGCGCGGCGCTCGAAGCCCTGCGAGGGGTGCTCCATCTCGCCGCGGACGAACCGGTCGTTGCCCGCCCGGAGCGCGGCCCAGGCCTCGGCGGGGGTGGTCACGTGCGTCATGCCCCCATGGTGGCACCCCGCGCCGGGTGCTCCGCCACCGGCGTCCACCGCAGCGGGCCCGCCGTGCCGGTCGGGGTGCGGCCGGCGCGCCGCTCCGGTGGCAGAGCCGCGCCGGGCGGTGTAGCCCTGGGTGTGGAAACTGTGAAACCGCTCGTGACGGCCCTGCGGGACCGCCCCGGGCGACGACGTCGGGAGAGCAGTGGGCACGCGCAGACGGTCGAGGGTGATCGCGGGGACGGCGGTGGTCGCGCTGGCGGCGGGCCTCGGCGCCTGCGCGCCCGCCGACGACACCCCGGTCCTCACCTGGTACACGAACCCGGACGCCGGCGGTCAGGCGCTCCTGGCGCAGCAGTGCACCCAGGAGGCGGGCGGCGCCTACCGGATCGAGGTCTCCGTGCTGCCGCGCGAGGCCAGCTCCCAGCGCGAGCAGCTCGCCCGCCGCCTCGCCGCGAAGGACTCGTCCATCGACCTGATGAGCCTGGACCCGCCGTTCATCCCCGAGCTGGCCAACGCCGGCTTCCTGGCGCCGGTGCCCGAGGACGTCGCCGAGGAGGTCAGCCAGGACGTCGCCGAGGGCGCCCTGCTCGGGGCCTCGTGGGGCGACGAGCTGGTGACCGTGCCGTTCTGGGCCAACACGCAGCTGCTCTGGTACAAGAAGTCGGTCGCCGAGGCGGCCGGGCTCGACCCCGCCACGACGCCCGTCACCTGGGACCAGGTGATCGGCGCCGCGCGCGACCAGGACCTCACGCTCGGCGTGCAGGGCATCAAGGCCGAGGCGTACACCGTGTGGATCAACGCGCTGGTGGAGTCCGCGGGCGGGCACGTCGTCGAGACCCCGGAGGCCGCCGCCGAGGACGTCGAGCTCGGGCTCGAGTCGGAGGCCGGTCAGGAGGCCGCGCGGATCATCGCCGAGATCGGCGCCGACGGGCTCGGCGGCGCCGGCCTGCCCACGCAGGACGAGAACGCGTCGCTGTCGCAGTTCCAGGGGGACAGCGGCTCGTTCATGGTCAACTGGCCGTTCGTCTGGCCGGCGATGCAGGGCGCGGTCGAGGACGGCACGCTCGAGCAGTCGTTCCTCGACGACGTCGGCTGGGCCGTGTACCCGCAGGTGGTGGAGGGCGAGGACGCCGCGCCGCCGTACGGCGGGATCAACCTCGGCGTCGGCGCGTTCAGCCGGCACGTGGACGAGGCCTACGAGGCCGCCGCCTGCATCGTCCGCCCCGAGAACCAGGCGGCCTACTTCGTCTCGGACGGCAACCCGCCCGCCAGCACCGTCGCCTACGACGACCCCGAGGTGCAGGAGACGTTCCCGATGGCGGACGTCATCCGGCAGTCGCTGGAGCAGGCGGCGCCCCGCCCGCAGACCCCGTACTACAACGAGGTGTCCCAGGGGCTGCAGGAGACCTGGCACGCCCCGCGCGACGTCGACCCCGGGTCCACGCCGCAGCAGGCCACCGACTTCATCGTCGCCGTGCTCCGAGGGGAGCGGTTGCTGTGAGTACCGAGATCACGGGCGCCACGTCGGGCGTCGCCTCGCGCAGCACGACGGGCGCCGGTCCGGACCGCGGCGCGCCCGCCGGGCCCGGGGGCAGGCCGCGCAGGAGCGACCGGGCGCGCGCCGAGGCGCGGCTCGGCTGGCTGCTCGCCGGACCGGCCTTCGTGGTGATGCTCGCCGTCACCGCGTACCCGATCCTGCAGGCCGTCTACGAGTCGCTGTTCCGCAACCGGCTCACCGCGCCGGACGACCGGGCGTTCATCGGGCTCGGCAACTACGGCGTCATCCTGGGCGACCCGGTGTTCTGGAAGAGCCTCGGGGTGACCACCGGCATCATGCTGGTCACGGTGGCCGTCGAGCTGGTGCTCGGCTTCGCCCTCGCCCTGATCATGCACAAGGCCGTGACGCAGCTGCGCGGGCTGCTGCGCACCGCGATCCTCGTGCCCTACGGGATCATCACGGTGGTCTCCGCGTTCGCGTGGTTCTACGCGTTCAGCATCGACTCCGGCTACGTGAACCAGTGGTTCGACTGGGTCCCCGGCATCAGCCCCGACCTGAACTGGTTCGCCGGGACGTGGACCAGCCTGTTCGTGATCATCGCGTCCGAGGTCTGGAAGACGACGCCGTTCATCTCGCTGCTGCTGCTCGCCGGGCTGGCGCAGGTCCCCTCCGACCTGGAGGAGGCCGCGCAGGTCGACGGCGCCACCTGGTGGCAGCGGATGAAGCGCGTCGTCCTGCCGAACATGAAGGCCGCGATCATGGTCGCCGTCCTGTTCCGCGCGCTCGACGCGTTCCGCATCTTCGACAACGTCTTCATCATGACGAACGGCGCGAACGACACCACGGTGCTCTCGCTGCTGGCCTACCGGACGTCGATCGGCCGGCTGGAGATCGGGCTCGGGTCCGCCATCTCCGTGCTGCTGTTCGTGTGCGTCCTGATCATCTGCTTCATCGCCATCAAGATCTTCAAGGTCGACCTGGCCGGGGCACGGGGGGAGAAGTGATGGGTGCTCTCACGGCCAAGCAGAAGTGGGCGTGGGCCGCGCTGACCGTGGCGGTGCTGGTCTACGCGCTGTTCCCGGTGATCTCGATCATGGCCACGTCGTTCAAGCTGCCCAGCGACCTGAACACCGGCAAGTTCCTGCCGACCACGTGGACGCTGACGAACTACGAGCAGATCCTCGCGCCGGACGGCTCGGCGCAGGAGCTGTTCCTGTCCTCGCTGCGCAACTCCGTCGGCATCTCGCTGATCGCCACCGCGATCTCCGTGGTGCTGTCCACGCTCGCCGCGTACGCGATCGCCCGGCTGGACTTCCCCGGGCGCAAGCTCGTGCTCACCACGGCGCTCGCGGTGTCGATCTTCCCGGTGATCTCGATCGTCACGCCGCTGTTCAACCTGTGGCGGTCCATCGGGCTGTACGACACCTGGCCCGGCCTGGTGATCCCGTACCTGTCGCTCACGCTGCCGATCTCCATCTGGACGCTCACCGCGTTCTTCCGGCAGATCCCGTGGGAGCTGGAGCAGGCGGCGCAGGTCGACGGCGCCACCACCTGGCAGGCGTTCCGGAAGGCGATCGTGCCGCTCGCGGCGCCCGGCGTGTTCACCACCGCGCTGATCGCGTTCTTCATCGCCTGGAACGACTTCGTGTACGGCATCTCGCTGACCTCCACCGAGGCGGCCCGGCCCGTGCCCGCGGCGCTCGCGTTCTTCTCGGGCGCGTCCCAGTTCGAGGACCCGACCGGCGCGATCTCCGCCGCCGCCGTGGTCGTGACCATCCCCGTCGTCGTCCTGGTGCTGCTGTTCCAGCGCCAGATCGTGTCCGGGCTGACCCAGGGCGCGGTCAAGGGCTGACGCCCGCCGCCCGGAACCGCAGGAGGCAGAAGACATGGCATCCATCACCCTGACGGACATCGTCAAGCAGTACGGCGACGGCTACCCGGCGGTCAACGGCGTCAGCCTCGACATCAAGGACGGCGAGTTCGTCATCCTCGTCGGGCCGTCCGGCTGCGGGAAGTCCACGCTGCTGCGGATGATCGTCGGCCTGGAGGACATCACGTCCGGCGAGCTGAAGATCGGCGACGAGGTGGTCAACGACCGCGCCCCGCGCGACCGGCACCTCGCGATGGTGTTCCAGAACTACGCGCTCTACCCGCACCTGACCGTGTTCGAGAACATCGCGTTCCCGCTGCGGCTGCAGAAGGGCAGGTACACCGAGGAGCAGATCAAGGACAACGTCGAGTTCGCCGCCGACACGCTCGAGCTGCGCGAGCACCTCGACCGCAAGCCGGCCAACCTGTCCGGCGGTCAGCGGCAGCGCGTGGCGATGGGCCGCGCGATCGTCCGCGACGCCCAGGCGTTCCTGTTCGACGAGCCGCTGTCCAACCTCGACGCCAAGCTCCGCGGGCAGATGCGCACCGAGATCGCCCGGATGCAGCGCCGGCTCGGCACCACCACGGTGTACGTGACGCACGACCAGACCGAGGCCATGACGCTCGGCGACCGGGTCGCCGTGCTCCGCAAGGGCGAGCTGCAGCAGGTCGCCAGCCCGCGCGCGCTGTACGAGCAGCCGGTCAACCTGTTCGTCGCCGGGTTCATCGGCTCCCCGCCGATGAACTTCATGCCCGGCGAGGTGCACGGCGACACCCTGCGGCTGCCGTTCGCGGACCTGCCGATGCCCGACGGCCTGCGGGAGCGGCTCGGCGGCCGGGAGCTGGTCATCGTCGGCCTGCGCCCGGAGCACGTCGAGGACGCCCGGGTGCTCGACGACCACAAGCGCGCGGCCGGCACCACCTTCGAGGCCGACGTCGACGTGGTCGAGTGGCTGGGCTCCGAGCTGTACGCCTACATCCCGTTCGAGACGCACGCCGACGTGGCCGCCAAGCTCGAGGAGCTTGACCGCGACCTCGACGGCGAGGGGATGCGCACGCAGGTGATCGTGTCGCTCGGCTCCGAGAGCCGCGTCCGCGACGGCAGCCGCGCCACCCTGTGGTTCGACCCGCGCCGGCTGCTGGTGTTCGACCCCGAGTCCGGCGAGAACCTCACCTACGACGAGGAGGCCGCCCGCCGGATCGACTCCGAGACCGAGGAGGACCGCCGCGCCGCCCTGGAGCGCGCGCAGCGGGACACCGCCCGCGCCGGCGAGCGCGAGTCGGTCTCCGCCGGCGACGCCCGCCACCGCGCCGGCTGACCCGCCCCGCGACCGCGCAAGAGCCGCGGCCAGGGCGCACGCGATCTCGTGCGCCCTCGCCGCGGCTCGTGCGCCCTCGGACGCGCGCCCGAGCGTGCGGGGGAGTGCGGGGGCCCGGCGGCGACGGCGCACGAGACACCACGACGGCGCACGAGATCTCGTGCGCCGTCGTGGTGTCTCGTGCGCGCTGGTGGGCGCGAGCCGGCGCCGGGGGCGCGCGGCGGGGTGGGTCAGTGCTCGCCGAGGTCGGCGGTGGTCGGGGGGTTGGCGCCGGGGCGGGACACCGTGATCGCGGCGATGACGGCGCAGCGGACCAGCACCTGCTCGACGGTGCCGCGGTCGACGGCGCGGAGGCGGTCGCGGGCGTCGGCGCCGAGCAGCCCGGCGGTCCACAGGCCGTCGATCAGGCCGGCCATGAAGGAGTCGCCGGCGCCGACGGTGTCCGCGACCTCGACCGGCGGGGCGGTGATCATCACCTCGTCGCCGGCGGCGGTGACGG
>JAPSIJ010000508.1 GCA_031178805.1 Cellulomonas sp.
GCGGCCAGGGTGTCGCGCGCCGCGACGAGCCGCTGCATCCGCTCGCGGACCTCGCCGATCGGGCGGGTCAGCAGGTCGGCGCCCTCGGGGGTGCCGGCGAGCACGGCGGCCAGCGCCTCGACGTCGGCGCGCACCTCGCGGTGCTCGGCCTCGATGTCGCCCAGGCCCTCGGGCAGCCGCGGCCAGCCGCCGGCAGGGCAGTGCGCCTGCCAGATCTCGCGCTGCCGCTGCACGTCGACCAGCGCGGCGTGCAGGTCGGCGACGGGCCGGCCCGGGCGCAGCAGGTCCTTGGCCTGCTTGCGCAGCCGCCGGCGCAGCCAGTAGCCCATCGGGGTGCCGTGCTCGGTGCGCCAGGACTTGCTGGCCGTCGCCGCGACCATGTCGGCCGGGCTGCGCTCGAACACCAGCGGCTGGAACACGTCCAGCGCGCCGCGCACGCCGCCGAGCACCTCGAGCTGCTCGGCCCAGGTCGCCAGCGTCGTCGCGGGCGTGAAGCCGGTGACCTCCGCGACCTCGGCGACCCGGCGCTCGACGGCCGCGAGGCCGGTGTCGCCCGCGAGCCGCTCGGCGCGGCGCAGCGCGTCGGCCGCCTCGGCGTCGGACAGCAGCGTGGCGCCGTACCAGGGGGTGTCGACCGGGCGCAGGGTGAACGCCCCGGCGCGCGCGGCCTCGGTCAGCTCCGCCCCGGCGGCGCGGCGGCGGTCGGCGTCCAGCGACCGCGCGACCTCGCCGGGCAGCCGGACGGTGGTCCGCGGCGCCGGGCGCTCGGCGGTCAGCCGGGCCAGGGCCTGGAAGGCGTCGTAGGCGGAGGCGCCCCACGGCTGCCGCACCAGGTGCAGGCCGTCGACGTAGCCGCGCAGCCGCTCGCGGCGCTCGACCAGCGACCGGCGCAGCTCGCCGGCGGCGACCGGGTCGCCCGCGTCGACGTCGAGGGTCATGGCGCCCAGCAGCCGCCGGGCGGAGGCGGCGCGCCACGCGGCGTCGGGCGCCACGTCGAGCAGCACCTCCCCCACGCCGAGCTGCTCCAGCCGCTCGCGCAGCGCGACGGCTGCGCGGCGGTGGCCGGGCACGTAGAGCACGGTGCGCCCGTCGGCGGCCGCGTCCGCGACCAGCGCGGCGAGCGTGCCCGTCACGTCGCTGTCCGCCGGGGCGTCCACGAAGACGTGCGCGCCGGAGGCCACCACGTCGAGCACGTGCTGCTGCGCGGGGTCGAGGTCGCCGACGCCGCGCTCCAGGCCCGGGTCGCGGTCGCCGCGCACGGGCTCGGGGAGCTCGACGGCGAGCCGGTCGGCGGCCTCGGCGACGCCGGCCAGCGCGGCGACGACCTCGTGCCGCTCCAGGGCGGACGCGAGGCGGTCCAGGTCGTCCACCAGGACCTGCCCCGGGTGCACGAACGTGCCGACGACGATCCGGTCGACGAGCTGGAAGTCGTCCAGCACCGCGGTGCCGAGCGACGTCAGCCGGGAGATGGCGTCCCGCGGGTCGAATCCGGAGCCGGTGAACGCGCTGCGCGCGACGGCGCCCGGGTCGAGCAGCGCGCCGCGGGCCCGCAGCGCGCGGGCGAGCACCGGGTTCACCTCGAGCGAGGGCTCCAGGGTCAGCTCGTAGTCGCTCTCGGCGGTGCCGCGGGCGTGCAGCGACACCGGCCGCAGCAGCACCGGGGCGCGCACCTTGCGGGCGGTCGAGGGCGCCTGCTCGGCGGTGCCGTCCTCGACGTCGCCGTCGCCCGGGCGGGCCGCGCCGGACTCGCGGGTGGCCGTGGCGATCGCCGCCACGTCGTCGGTCGCGACGTCGGGCGTGCTCGGCTCGGTCCAGGACGCGACGCCGATGGCGAGGTAGGTCGGGGCGATGCCGTACTGCTGCGCGTACGTGCCGGCGCGGGCGGCGACGGCGCGGGCGCGGCGGCGGGCGGTGCCGAGCGCGGCGCCCTCGCGCACCAGGTTCGACAGCCGGGTCTGCCGGCCGGCGAACAGCTGGGCGATGCCGGAGGGGTGCGCGGCGGACAGGTCGAGCGCGGCGTCGCCGAGCAGCTCGACGTCGGCCAGCGTGGAGCCGCCGGCGGCCTCGACCAGGGCGGCGCGCCAGGTGCTGGTCGCGCCGGCGACGAGCTCGGCCGCGGACGGCGGCTCCACCAGGACGGGTCCAGCCGGGGTCGCGTCGTCGGGCACAGGGGTCTCGCCGTCGTGCGGGGTGCTCCCGGCACGGGCCGGGCGGGGGCCCTCCGTGCCGGTGGCGGGGGTCGGGGGTGTCGTCGGGGCGGCCGCGACCGCCTCGGCGGACG
>JAPSIJ010000509.1 GCA_031178805.1 Cellulomonas sp.
GCGCGGCGCTGGGCGTCCAGGTCCCGCAGGTCGAGGCACAGGTCCACGACGCGGCCGATCTCCTGCGCGTAGGCGTCCGCGCGGACCAGGTCGTCCCGCGACCAGGGCCCCGGCGCCTCGCGGTACACGTTGATGCTCACCCGGCTGGCGGACCGCGGGTGAGCGGGGAACGCCCCCGACGAGCCGAACCCGCGGTCGCGCGCCGCGGCGGCCCAGGCGGGCCAGCGCCGGTCCGCGCCGGTGTCGTCGACCATGACGAGCTCCGAGGTGCCGAGCGCCTCGATGCACGGCCCCGTGCCCGTCTCGAGCTCGACGGTGTCGCAGGCGGCGGAGCGGTCGTCGCTGCTGGCCGACAGCCGGCCGTGGCCGTCCAGGCGCAGGGTGATGCTGCACGCGGTCCCGGCACCGAGGGTGTCGGCGGCGTGGGCGGCGAACGTGGTCAGGTGGGCGTCGACCAGCGCGAGCGTCGGGTCGTCGGTTCCCGTCACGTCGGTCCTCCTCGTCGTCCTACGCGCGCCGGCCGTCGGCCACGCGGTCCAGCACGCTCCGGGCGGCGACCACGAGGGGCACCCCGTGGTGCGCCGCCTCCGCCGCCAGCAGCGCCTCCGCGGCCGCCGCCTCGATCGCGTGCTCCGCGATCAGGCAGCCGACGGCCGTGGCGATCGTGCTGCGGTCCGCCATCAGGTCGGGTGCCGACTCGGCCCGGGTGCGGCTGGCGAACGACAGGTCCGCGTTCGTCGTCACCTGCCCCGCCAGCGGGCCCACGGCGCGGCGCACGTCCTCCAGCACGGCGTCGAACGCGTGCGGCTCCGCGGCGTACACGTTCACCGACGCGGTGACGCCGCCGGAGGGCTCCAGCAGCGGCATGGAGAGGCTGGACCGGACGCCCTCGGCGGCCGCGGTGCCCGCGAACTCCCGCCACCGCGCCTCGTCCAGCACGTCGGGCACCGACACCTCCTCGCCCGTGACCGGCGAGGTGACGCACGGGCCGCCGTGGGCGCCCTGGACGGCGTCCACCACCTGCGCCGGCGGCGTGGTCGCGACGAAGGTCAGCGTCAGGTCGACGCCCACCATGCTGAGGCTCACGCCCACGCACGACGGCACGAGGTCGCCGATCCGGTCCGCGACGGCCAGGAGGTCGCGCTCGAGGTCGGTCCCGCTCGTCGTGGCGAGCGCGGTCAGGACCTGCCGGGTCTGCGGCAGCGGCTCCACGACACCTCCCGTGTGCTGGTGGGTGGCGCCGTGGACCTGACGACCCCCGCCATTCTGCGGCGGGCGGCGTGGTCGCGCGCGGGGAGGGCGGCGCACGCCCGCGGCACCTGCCCTAGTCTCACCACGTGGACGTGGCGGTGCTGGGAGCGACAGGGGACGTGGGGCGCCAGGTGTGCGCCCAGCTCATCGAGCGGCGGGTGCTGCCGACGTCGTCGCGGCTGCAGCTGGTCGGCCGGCCCGGGGGCGCCTCCGGGCGCGCCTCGTACGGGCTGCGCGCCGACCTCGTCGACGCCTACGACGAGCACGCGCCGCTGATCGACGTGGCGCTGGACCCGGACGACGTGGTCGCCGACGTCATCGTGCTGACCGCCGGCCGCACGGCGCCGGCGCGCGCGGGGGCGAACACGGACCGCGCGGCGCTCGCGGCCGAGAACCACGCGGTGTTCGCGGCGTACGCCCGGGCGATCGCGGAGCACGGGTCCGGGCACGAGGTGGTCGTCGTGGTGTCCAACCCGGTGGAGCTGGGCGTCGCGGTGGTCGCGCGCGAGCTCGGCCGGCACCGCGTGATCGGCATGGGCGCCTGGCTGGACACCCTGCGGTTCCGCCGGGAGGTCGCCGTGTCCCTCGGCGTGCGCCGGCACCGGGTCGGCGGGTTCGCCGCCGGCCAGCACGGCGACGACCTGGTGCCGCTGTGGTCGACGGTGCGGGTCAGCGGGCTGGACGCCGACGAGCGGCGGCGCGCCGTGGCCGGGCTGCGCGGGGACCGGACGCTGGACGGCTTCGGCGCGGAGATCGAGGCGGCGAAGCAGACCCTCGCCGGGCTGATGGCGGACGACGTCGCGGCGGCCTTCGACCTGATCGAGACGTGGCCGCCGGACCTGCGGGGCGTGGCGCGGCCGTGGCTGACCCACCAGAGCGGCGCGAAGACCGCCGCGGCCACCGCGAACGCGACGGTCGACCTGGTGGACACGATCCTCGACGGGCGGGACATCGTCGTCGCCGGGCAGGTGGCGCTGGACGGCGAGGTGGCCGTCGCCGGGCAGCCGCTGCGGG
>JAPSIJ010000510.1 GCA_031178805.1 Cellulomonas sp.
GGGCCGATCTCCGGGACCAGGTAGTGGTAGTTCGAGTCGAACCACTTGGTCATCTCGAGCGGCAGGTCGTCGCCGCGGCCGCGGGCCACCGTCGAGTAGCCGGCCAGGTCGAGCGAGCCGTCGGCCTGCACGAGGTCCGCGAACCGGTCCGGCACGGCGCCGAGCACCGTCGCCGCGTCCAGCACGTGGTCGTAGAACGAGAACGCGCTGGGGATCGCGGGCAGCCGCGTGTCGAGGCCGAGCCCCGCGAGCCGGGTGCGGGTGCGCCGGCGCAGGTCGGCGGCGGTGGCCTCGACCTCCTCGGCGGTGGTGCGGCCGGCCCAGAACGACTCGAGGGCCTTCTTCAGCTCGCGCCGGGGGCCGATGCGGGGGTAGCCCAGCACGGTGCCGGAGGGGAAGGGGTGGGTGTGCGCGGTCATCTCTCGCCTCAGGTGGTGGGGACGGGGGTCAAGGAGGGTGCGGTCACGCGGCTGTGCGCCCGGGGCGCGTCACCGCCGAGGCCGGCGCCGGCCAGCAGGTCGAGCGCGGGGCCGTGGGTGTTGAACGTGTACAGGTGCACGCCCGGCGCGCCGCCGTCGAGCACCGCGTTCACCAGGTCGACGCCCAGGCGGGTCCCGGCCCGGTGCCGCCGGGCCACGTCCGCGGGGTCGTCGGGGTCGTAGGCGTCGAGCCGGTCCAGCACCCGCGCGGGCACCGGCACCCCGGTCAGCTGCTGCACGCGGCGCAGGCGGGCCGGGTCGGTCATCGGGATGATCCCCGGCACGATCGGCACCGTGACGCCCGCGTCCCGGGCCAGGGCGACCAGCTCGCAGTAGTCGTCCACGTCGTAGAACACCTGCGTGATCGCGAAGTCGGCGCCCGCCTCCTGCTTCGCCAGCAGCGCGGCCACGTCCTGCTCCCGCGTGCTGCCGGAGCCGGCGTTGCCGCGCGGGAACGCCGCCACCGCCACCGACATCGGCCGGGTCGCGGCCCGGACGGCCTGGGCGGCGCTGGTGGCGCAGCGGCGCTGCTCGATCTCCCGCAGCAGCGCGACCAGCGCGCCGGCCGTGGGCAGGCCCTCGGGGTGCGGCCGCCAGGACTCGTCGGCGGGCGGGTCGCCCCGCAGCGCCAGGAACGACCGCACGCCCTCGTCGAGGAACTCCTCGACCGTGCGGGTCATGTCCTCGCGGGAGGTGCCGACGCAGGTGAGGTGGGCGATCGGGGTCAGGGACGTCTCGCGCAGCAGCCGGCGGACCAGCGCCCGCGTCGTGGTGCGGGTGCTGCCCGACGCCCCGTAGGTGACGGACACGAAGTCCGGGCGCGCGGCGGCCAGCTCCTGCACCGTCGCCCACAGCCGCGGCGCCGCGTCCGGGTTCCGCGGCGGGAACAGCTCGAAGGACACGGTGGGGCGGTCCACGGCGCCCAGCCCGTCGGTGACGGGCGGGTGCACGGGTCGGTCGGGACTGGTCATCGTCAGCTCCATCGGACCTGGCGGAAGCACCCACACCCTCGGTGGGGAGGGGGGTTGCTGCGACGTCGACGAGCCAGGTCTCTCGGCCGCTCTGGATGGTTCCGCCACAGTAGGGGCCGCGTCGGCGGGGCGTCTACTGCCCCTGACGCATCACGTTTCCGCGGGTCGCGCGCGCGGCGTCCGCGTCCGCCGCGCGGGCGGCGCGGGCGCGTGCCAGGCTGCGGCGGGTGAGCCCGATCGACCTGCGCACCGCCCCCCGTCCTGCCGCCGCCGACCGCCTGGTGGTCGCCGACCTCGTCGCGGACCCCGTCGCCACGGCGCGGGTGCTGGGCGAGCAGCGCGCCGAGCTGGGCGAGCGCCCGGTCTGGGACGCCCGCGCCGGCGCGCTGGTCTGGGTCGACATCGACGGCCACGCGGTGCACCGCTGGGCGGACGGCGACCCCGCGCGCGACTCGGTGCTGAGCACCACCTCCGCCGTCGGCGTCGCCTGGCCCACGGAGTCCGGGGGCCTGCTGCTCGCCACCGCCGACGGCCTCGCCGTGCACGACGGCACCCGGCTCGGCCCGGCGACCCGGCCGGACGACATGCCCGCGGACTACCGGTTCAACGACGGCGCCTGCGACCCCGCGGGCCGGTTCTGGGTGTCGACCATGCCGCGGTCCGGGTCCGCCGGCGACGGCGTGGTGCACCGGGTGGTCGCCGGGGACGGCGGGCTCGAGGTGACGACGCAGATCACCGGCGTCCCGCTCGGCAACGGCCTGGTGTGGAGCCCCGACGGGACGACGATGTACCTCACGGACACCGACGCGAAGGT
>JAPSIJ010000064.1 GCA_031178805.1 Cellulomonas sp.
CGCCCGCCGGGGCGCACCACCCGCGCGGCCTCGGCGAGCACGGCCGCGGGGTCGTCCGCCAGCTGCAGCACGTTCACCGCCGTCACCACGTCCACGGCGCCGTCCGGCCACGGCAGCGCCGCGCCGTCCGCGACCCGCACGTCCGCGCCCGGCGCCGCCCGGCGCGCGACGGCGACCATCCCCGGCGCAGCGTCCGCCCCGGCCGCCACGGCGCCGAGGTCCGCCAGCAGCGCGAGCAGCTCGCCCGTGCCGCACCCCACGTCGAGCACCCGGGTGCCCGCGCCGATCCCCGCCGCGGCGACGAGCGCGTGCCGGGCGGGGTCGGCGGCGGCGCCCCACAGCGCGGCCCAGTCGGCCGCCAGCGGGGACCAGACGTCGTCGGGGTCAGCCGGGCTGCGCGCGTCCACGCCCGGATCGTCGCACGTCAGTCCGCCCACACGCGCAGGTGGTCGAACCGCGCGGTCGCGCGCGGGTCGGTGCCGTTCCAGCCGTGCGCGACCAGGCCGACCCGCAGGTCGGTCCCGGCCGGGAAGGTCCACACGCCGCCCGCGACCCACGTCTCGCCGTCCGTGCTGGTGAGCGCGCGCACCTCGTGCTCCCCGGCGTCGTCCGTGCGGTGCACCAGGCGCAGCCAGGTGGTGTCCGCCGGCGGCCCCACGATCGTGCCGCCGTACTGCAGCCGCCCGGCGTACGGGGTCTCGTAGCCGAACTCCGTCTGCCGGGTGTTCCAGATGGCGACGTGGGACAGCCGGGCGAACAGGTCGTCGTCCGCGTAGGCGACGATCCCGGCCTGCTGGTAGTTGCGCACCTCGTCCACGCCGAGGTCGACCGACACCTGGGTCTGCGCGGTCCAGTCGCCCTCGGGCACGTCCCGCAGCAGCACGCCGGCGTCGTTGCCCGACCCGGTGAGGTCGGCCTGCTCGACCGGCCAGACCAGCGCGCCGTCCGCGACGGCGACCTCCGGCTCGCGCAGGGCCGTCCAGCCGGCGCCGAGCCCGTCGTCGAACTCGGCGGCGTCCACCAGGTCGCCCGTGTCCGGCAGCGGCACCAACTCCACGTCGTCCGCGGCGAGCGGCACGACGCTCAGGTCGTCCACGTGGACGCCGGCCCCGCGGGCGACGGTCCCCGCCGCGCCCGCCGGCACCCGGCGCGGCAGCTCGAGCGCCACCTCCGCGAGCGGGTCGCCGAGCCGCGCCTGGCTGACCTCGGCGCGCGCGGTCCGGCCGTCGAGCTCGAGGACCACCGCGTGCCACGTCGACCAGTCGACGCCCGCCGGCAGCGGGGCCGTGGCGCGGGCGCCGCCGGCCTGGAGCACCAGGACCCCGGCCGCGGGGTCGACCACGGCGGTCACGCCGGCCGGCCGGCCGCCGCCCCCGCGCCCGCCGTCGCCGCGGGAGAAGTCCGCGTCGTCGTGCCGGCCCCCGCGCCCGGACCCGCTGTACCCGGCGACCACGCCGCCCGCGGCCCGGCGGTCCAGCCGGACGTCCGCCTCGACCCGCACGGCACCGCGCTGGGCGTCCTTCGTCAGCAGCGTGCCCGACCGGGTGGACACCGCGTGCGGGCCGCCCTGCGGGTCGGTCGGCGCCGCGCGCCACGCGTCCCCGCGGAACGGCGACCGGATGCCGCGCTCGAACCCCGTCACGGCGGGCCCGGCCGACACCGGGCCGGTCTGCTCGTCGTCCGAGGCCCCCGCGCCGCCGCGGACCACGGGCCAGCCGTCCACCCAGTCCAGCCGGTCGATCAGCATCGGCCGCTCGTTGATCCCGTCGGTGCCGTCCAGGTACGGGTCCGCGCGGTCGATGGCGTGGTAGACGATCCAGTCCTGCCCCGCCAGGTCCGTCGCCACCGCGTTGTGGCCGGTGCCGACCCAGGCGTTGCCGTTCGGCGCCAGCACCGGGGTGCCGCCCGCCCGCGACTGGTCCAGCGGGACGCCCTCGCGGTCCAGGTACGGCCCGGTCAGCGACTCCGACCGGCCGACGTGCACGCTGTACCCGGTCGTCGGGCCCGCGCAGCAGTTGGCCGACGAGGCGAACAGGTACCAGTAGCCGTCCCGGTGCACCACGTAGGCGCCCTCGTACTTGTTGTCCACAGCCACCCGCGTCGGCTCGCCGACGGCCTCGGTGCCCGTGGCGTCCAGCTCCGTGACCCAGATGCCGCCGTAGTAGGACCCGTAGAACAGGTGCTCGGTGCCGTCCGGCCCGACGACGTGGTGCGGGTCGAACGTCCACAGGAAGTCGTCCGGGCCGCCCCCGCCCGGCCGGGGGTCGACGACCGGGTCGCCCGAGTCGGTCCACGGGCCGGTCGGCGTGGGGGCCGTCGCCACCCCGATCGCGCCGTCGCCGACGCCGGGGGTGAGCGTGGTCTGCGTGACGACGTAGTAGAGCCGGTACTGGCCGTCGACGTACCGGACGTCGGGCGCCCAGAGCGCCGCGAGCCGGCTCGGGTCGGTGTCCGCCCACGCGGGCAGCGTGGCCTCGGTGAACGCGTCGCCGACGTACTCCCAGTCCACGAGGTCCGTGGACCGCGACACCGGCAGCAGGTGCCGGGTGCCCTCGCCCTCCCGCAGCGGGTCGGTGGTGCCGTACGCGTACCACCAGCCGTCCTGGCCGCGGATCACCGCGGGGTCGGCGTAGGTGTCGGCGAACGACGCGCTGACCGGGTTGGTGTAGGTCGTCGCGCCGCCGCCACCTCCCCCGCCTCCCCCGCCGCCGCGCTCGCCGGCCGGGCCGGCGACGGCCGCGGGGGTGGTGAGGGCCAGGACGAGGACCGCAGCCGCCGCGCCACCCAGGGCGCGGCGCACGGACCGGGGGGTGCGCTGCTCCATCGCAGGCTCCTGCCGTTCGTGGGGACGGTGGTGCGTCCCCTTCTACGCCCGCCGGCGCCGTCGCGCCACCCGGGCGCCGGGCGGGCCGGCCGTCAGCGCCGGGCCGCGCGCATCCGCCACAGCAGCCAGAGGAAGTACGGCGTGCCCACCACGGCCGTCACCAGGCCGGCGGGCAGCTGCGCCGGCGCGATGGCCGTGCGGCCGACCACGTCCGCGACGGCGACCAGCGCGGCGCCGAGCAGCACGGTCATCGGCAGCAGCCACCGGTGCCGCTTGCCGATCAGCATCCGGGCGGCGTGCGGGGCGACCAGGCCGACGAACGAGATCGGCCCGATGGCGGCGGTGGCGGCGGCGGTGAGCAGCACCGCGAGGGCGACGTGCGCCGTGCGTGACCGGGGCAGGTCGACGCCGAGCACCCGCGGGGTGACGTCGTCCACCTGGACCAGGTCGAGGTCGCGGTGCGTGCGGGCGACGACCAGCACGCCGATCAGCAGCGCCACGACCATGGGCACCAGCTGCGGGGTGCCCGCGCCGAACGTCGAGCCGCCCAGCCACGTGATCGCCCGGTTCTGGTTCCACGGGTCGGTGCGGACCAGCAGCAGCGTGGTCAGCGCCCCGGCGCCGGCGCCCGTGCCCAGGCCCACGAGCACCATCCGGCCGGCCGCCGCCTCCGTGCCGGCGGTGGCGCCGAACACCAGCAGACCGGCCAGCACCGCGCCGGCGAGCGCCCCCGTGAACACCGCCGCGAACGACGGGGCGGGCACCAGCACGATGACCAGGACGGCCCCCAGCCCCGCGGCGTGCGCGACGCCGAGCACCCCGGGGTCCGCCAGCGGGTTCCGGGTGACGGTCTGCACCAGCCCGCCGGCGAGCGCCAGGCAGGCGCCGGCCAGCAGGGCGGCGGCGACCCGCGGCACCCGGGAGTCGAGGATGATGTCCAGCCGGACGGACGCCCGGCCGGCCAGCCAGTGCTGCACGTCGCCGAGCAGCACGGTCGAGTCGCCGAGCAGCACCCCGGCGACCACGACGCCGGCCAGCAGCACCACGGCGGCGCCGAGCAGCACGGCGGGGGCGCGCCGGGCCAGCGCGCTGCCGGCCCGCAGCGTGACCAGCGTGTCCGGCTCCAGCGCCGCGCGGGCCCGCCGGGCGAGCAGGATCAGGGCCACCGCGCCGATCAGGCTGGTGACCACGCCGGTGGGCACGGTCACGCCGCTCACCGGGCCGAACACCGCGCGCAGGGCGACGTCGGCGGTCAGCACCAGGGCCGTGCCGGCGACCGCGGCGGCGGGGACCAGCACCCGGTGCCGGGTCAGGGGGCGCACCCAGGTGGCCAGCAGCCGGACCAGCAGCGGCGCGCACAGGCCCACGAAGCCGATAGGCCCGGTGACCGTGACGGCGCAGGTGGCCAGCAGCACCCCGAGCACGACCACGACCGCCCGGGACCGGACGACGTCCACGCCGAGCGAGCGCGCGGTGTCGTCGCCGAGCTGCAGCAGGTCCAGCCGCCGCCCGGCCAGCACGAGGCCCGCCAGCGCCACGACGACCACCGGGGCGACGGACCGCACCGTGCCCATGCCGTTCTGCCCGAGCGACCCGGCGCCCCAGGCGAACAGGCCCTGGGTCTCCCACGGGAACAGCACCAGCAGCGCCTGGGTGATCGACACCAGGCCGAGCGTGATCGCCGAGCCGGCCAGCACCAGCCGCACCGGGGAGGCCGCGGCGCCGCCGGACAGGCCGATCACCAGGCCGGCCGCCGCGAGGCCGCCGGCGAAGGCGACGACCACGCCGGGCAGGGCGCCCAGCGTGCCCCCGACCACGGCCGCCGCGGTCACCGCGAGGTAGGCCCCCGCGTTCACGCCGAGGGTGTCCGGCGCCGCCAGCGGGTTGCGCGCGACGCCCTGCAGCGCCGCGCCGGACGCGCCGAGCGCGCAGCCGACCAGCACGCCGGCCGCCAGCCGCGGCAGCCGGGACGCGGTCACCACGGCCGCCGCCTGGTCCAGGCCGCCCTGCCCGGTCAGCGCGCGCCACAGCTCGCCGACCGTGACGTCGGCGGTGCCCTGGGTCAGGTGCCAGGCGGCGGCGGCGACGAGCCACGCGCCCAGCACGACGAGCGCGAGCGTCAGCCGCAGCGGCTGCCGGGCGCGGACGGGGCCGGGCCCGCCCGCGGCGGACGGGCCGGCGGGCAGGTGGGCGGGCAGGTCGGCGGGCACGGCGCCGCCCGCCCCCGGCCCGAGCGTGTCGGGGCGGGGGCCGGCGGCGGGCGGCGTCGTGGTCACGGCTGCGGCGTCCTGCGGGTCACTCGGCGGTCAGCTGGGCGACCAGGTCGTCCGACCAGCCCGCCAGCGACTCGGGGCCGCCGTACGCCCAGATGCCGACGCCGGCGCGGTGCACGTGGCCCTCCTGCACGAACGGCAGCGACTGCCACACCGGGTTGGCGGCGAGCACGGTCTCGACCACGTCGTCCTCGTCGTCGTTGCCCCAGTACAGGAACCGCGTGTCGGCCGGCAGCGCCGTCAGGCCCTCGACGTCCACGTACGACAGGCCGTAGGCCTCGTCGCCCGGGTCGGTGACGGCCGCGGTGAGGCCCATCTCGTCGGCCACGGCCTGGAAGGCGCTGTTCGGGCCGTGCATCCGCACCGTGACGTTGGCGCCCTCCGCGTACGGGGAGGCGAACACGACCGGCGTGCCCTCGAGCCCGGCCTCGGCGATGGCGGCGGCGTTGTCGTCGATCCGCTGCTGCGTCTCGGCGAGCACCTCCTCGGCGGCGTCCTCGGCGCCGACCAGCGTGGCGATCGAGGTGAAGGTGTCCTCGACGTAGCCGAGCGGGTCCGCGCCGTCCGCGCCGTCGAACAGCGCGACCGGGGCGATGCGCTCCATCTGCTCCATGGCGCCCTCGGGGACCGAGGAGGTCACGCCGACGATCAGGTCCGGCTCCAGGGCGGCGATGGCCTCGACCGACGGCTCGCCGCGGGTGCCGACGTCCTCCGGCTCGCCGGCCAGCGGCACCGCGGTGCCGACCCAAGAGGTGTACCCGGCCACGTCCGCCGCGCCGACCGGGGTCACGCCGAGCGACGTGAGCATCTCGGTCTGCATCCACTCCAGGGACACCACGCGGGTGGCGGGCGCGTCGAGCTCGACCGTCTCGCCGCGGTCGTCCGTGATCTGCACGGGGCCGCCGGCGGCGGTCGTCGTGGCGTCGGTCGCCGGCTCGTCGGTGGTGCCGCAGGCCGCCAGCGCGGTCACCGCGCCCACGGCCAGCAGGGCCGTCAGCGTGCGTCGGGTGGTCATCGTCCCTCGTGTCTGCGCGGGTGGGTGGTGGGCGCCCGCGCGTCGCGCCCGGAGCACCGCGGCCGGTGCCGCGGTGGTGGTGTGGTGGTGTGGTGGTGTGGTGGTGTGGCCCGGCTCAGGCGCCGAGCGGGGCCGGTTCCGCGGCGCGGCCGGCGGCCGGGCGCACGGTGCGCAGCAGCAGCCGCGGCGCGTGCACGTCGAGGTGGCCGGAGGCGGGGTCCTCGCGGACGACGACGTCGATCTCGTAGACCTCGCTGAGCAGCGCGGAGGTGAGCGCCTGCTCGGGCGGGCCGTCGGCGACGACCCGGCCGCGGTGCAGCACCAGCACCCGGTCCGCGACCGCGGCGGCCTGCTCCAGGTCGTGCAGCACGACGCCGACGGCCACGCCGTGCTCGTCGGCCAGCGACCGGACCAGCTCCAGCACCTCGACCTGGTACCGCAGGTCGAGGTGGTTCGTCGGCTCGTCCAGCAGCAGCACGCCGGTGTCCTGGGCGAGCGCCGAGGCGAACCACACCCGCTGCACCTGGCCGCCGGAGAGCGCGTCCACGTCGGTGCCGGCGAGGTCCGCGATGCCGGCCAGCGCCAGCGCCCGGTCCACGGCGGCCCGGCCGCCCGGGTCGGTGCCGCGCCAGCCCGCCCGGTGCGGGTGCCGGCCGAACTCGACCGCGTCCCGCACCGTGATCCCCGCCGGGGTCGGCCGGGACTGCGCGAGCAGCGTGACCCGGCGCGCGAACTCCCGGGCGTGCAGCGCGGCGGCGTCCGCGTCGCCCAGGCGCACGTCGCCGGCGGACAGCCGCTGCAGCCGGGCCATCCCCCGCAGCAGCGTCGACTTGCCCGAGCCGTTCGGCCCGACCAGCGCGGTCACGCGGCCGGCGGCGAGCTCGACGCTGGCGCCGGTGACGACGGGGTCCCCGCCGTAGCCGATGCTGACGTCGGCGGCGGCCATCGCGGTGGTCTGGAGAGGCACGCTGCGGAGATTAGCCAAGCCTTACCTCAGAAAGCAACGGCCGGCGCGCGGCGGGGGGTGCCCTCGCCTAGCGTGGGCGGCGTCCCTGGCGGTGGTGAGACGGAGCGTGGTGCGCATCATGAGCGGTTCCCGGCGGCACGACGTGCTGATCATCGGCGGCGGCAACGCCGGCCTCTCGCTGGCCGGCCGGGTGCGCCGGGACGGCTGCCGCGACGTCGCGGTGATCGAGCCCAAGACCGTCCACGAGTACCGGCCGATGCTGTCCTACGTCGCCTCGGGCGCCGCCACGCTGGCCGACCTGCGCCGCCCGCAGGAGCGGGTCACCCCGGACGGGGTGCGGTGGTACCGGGACCGCGTCGTGGCGGTGGACCCGGCCCGCTCCGTGGTGACGCTCGGCGACGGCACCGAGCTCGAGTACGGCGACCTCGCCGTCTGCCCGGGCTCGCAGGTCGACTGGGACGCGGTCCCTGGGTCCCGGGCCGCGGTCGCCACGCCGTACGCGGCCACGAGCTACCTGCCCGACCAGGCCGTGCGCACCTGGGACCTGCTCGCCGGGCTCACGTCGGGCCGCGCGGTGTTCGCCGTCTCCGACCGGCACGTGCCGTGCTACCCGGTGGGGCTGAAGCCGCTGTTCGCCGCCGCCGACCACTGGCGGCGCACCGGCGTGCTGGACGCGATCGAGATCGAGCTGCTGGTGGAGTCCGCCCGCCTCGTGGACGAGGCCGGCGCGGACCACCAGCTCCGGGTCGCCGCCGAGCGGTACGGGGTGCGGGTGCGCACGCACACCACCGTGACGTCCGTGGACGCGGAGCGGCGCACGCTCGAGCTGCGCACGCCGGACGGCCCGGACCGCACCGCCTACGACGCGCTGTACCTGGCACCGCCGCACCGCGCGCCGGAGTGGGTCGCCGCCAGCGGCCTCGACGGGCCCGGGAGCGAGGGGTTCGTCGCGGTGGACCCGCACACCCTGCAGCACGTCGCGCACCCGCGCGTCTGGGGCCTCGGCGACGTGGCGACCGTGGACGCGATGCCGTCCGGCGGGGCGCTGCGCCGGCAGGTGCCCGTCGTGGCCCGGAACATCCAGGCCCGGCGGAAGGGCACGGAGATGCGCCGGTACGACGGCTACTCGGTGGCCCCGGTGACCACCTCCCGCCGGCGGCTGCTGCTGGCCGAGTTCGACCGGGACGCCCGCCCGCAGCCCACCGTGCCCGTCCCGGACCTCACGCGCCCCCGGCCCAGCCTGCTGCTGTTCGACCGGTACCTGCAGCCGACGGTCTACTGGCACAAGCTGCTGCAGGGCAAGGTCTCCTGACCTGCTAGCGTCGGCGGTGAAGCACGGGAGTCCGGTGAGCCGGGCTGAGAGGGAGTACTCGAACTCCGACCGTTGAACCTGATCTGGGTCATGCCAGCGCAGGGAGCGAACCTCGCAGGTCGCCGGACGCCGTCCGTCGTCCTCCCGTGCTGCCGCACCAGCACCCGGAGGACGACGTGACCACCACCAGCCCCACCACCCCGGTCGCCCCGACCGCGGACCCGCTGCGCTTCGGCGTCGGCGCCCGCGTCACCGTGGCCGTGATGTCCGACGACTACGCCGACGTGCTGCTCGGGCTGCTCGCCCGGCTGGACACCACCGGCCTGCTCGTCGAGACGGGCGACGTCAGCACCTACCTCGGCGGGAGCGAGGCGGACCTGCTGCGCTGCCTCACCGACCTGACCGACGCGGTCGCGGCCACCGGCCGGCACGCCACCGTCACCGTGCACCTGTCCCGCGGCTGCCCCGGCGAGGTGCGGTGCGACCTGCCCGGCGGCGCGGGGCCCCGGGCCGTCGACGCCCCCGCGGGGCGGACCGTCGGCCGGTACGCCGCCGCCGAGTGGGCGCTGTACCCGCTGGCCGACGACGTCCGCGCCGGGGTGGTCCCGGACCACATGCGCGACATCGAGGCGGCGATCGACCTCGCCCGCGCGAGCGGCACCTTCCGCGGCTCCGCGCACTTCGTCACCCGCCTCGAGGGCGACGCCGGGACCGTGCTGGAGACGGTCGTGCAGGCGTGGGCCCGGGTGGGCCGCGGCGTGCAGCACGTCACCAGCCACCTGACCCTGTCCCTCAACAGCCCCTCGCACTCCCGTGGCTGAGGCGGGCGGGCGCACGCCGCGGGCCGGGCGCACGCCCCTGGCCCTGCGGGACATCGTGCTGATGGTCGTGCTCGGCGTCGCGTTCGGGTTCCTGTACTGGGCGCTGGTCCAGGCGTGGAACGGCCTGGCCGTCCTGATGGGGCCGGCGGGCGACCTCGCGCAGCACGTGCTGCTCGGCGGCTGGCTGCTGGTCGCCCCGCTCGCGGTCGCGATCATCCGCCGCCCCGGCGTCGGCATCCTGGCCGAGGTGCTCGCCTCCGTGGTCGAGGTGGTGTTCCTCGGCTCCCCCGTCGGCCCCCTGCTGCTCGTCGCCGCGGCGATCCAGGGGCTCGGCAGCGAGCTGCCGTTCGCGCTCGGCCGGTACCGGCGGTTCGGCTGGGGCCGGTTCGCCGTGTCCGGCCTGCTCGGCGCCGGGCTGGTGTTCGTCTGGTCGGCGTTCCGGTTCGGCTGGTTCGGCCAGGACGTCCTCGCGCTGCGCCTCGGGCTGCAGCTCGCCTCCGGCGTGCTGCTCGGCGGGCTGCTGGCGAAGGTGCTGCTCGACGCGCTGCTGCGCACCGGGGTGCTCGACGGGTACGCCGTGGTGCGGGACGCCGCCGCGACGCGCGAGCCGGTGGCGCGCCGTGCCGGCTGAGCCGGCGGACGACGTGCTGGTCGC
>JAPSIJ010000511.1 GCA_031178805.1 Cellulomonas sp.
AGCAGGCGCGCGTACAGCCCGCCCATCGAGTGGCCGACGAGGACGTACGGGCCCTCGAGCCCGGACGCCGCCAGCGCCGCGCGCAGGTCCGCCACCACGGCGTCGCCCGTCCGTGGCTCGTCGGACGGCGTGCTCCACGCGTACCCGGCGCGGTCGTAGGAGACCACCGTGGTGTGCTCGGCGAGCGCGTCGGCCACGGCCTGCCAGCCGATCGAGGTCTCGCCGCTGCCCGCCTCCAGCACGACGACCGGCGAGCCGGACCCGCGGACGTCGACGTGCAGCGCGTGGTCCCCGACGTCGACCAGCCGGCCGGGCGCGGGGTAGCGGCGGTCGGCGTCGCGGGACGCCCAGGTCTCGTAGCCCGCACCGGCGAGCGGCAGGGCGACCAGGGCGGCGGCCAGGACGAGGGCGGTGCGGCGCAGGACGCGGCCGCGGCGCCGGCGCGGCGGGGGCGGTGGGGAGGCGGGGGACGGGGTGCCGGCGGGGACGAGGGGGCGGGAGGTCGGGGTGGGTTCGGTTCGCACCCGTGCACCGTCGCGCGCACGCCGGGGCCGGCGCGTCGTCGGGACGGCCGATCCCGTGCCGCCGGCGTCCTCCGTCCGGCGGAGCCGCGCGGGCGGGCGGCGGGGGTGCGTCAGCCCGGGAGGTGGTCCTGGGCGTGCTCCGGGCCGAGGTCCGGGGCGTGGTCCGGGGCGTGGTCCTGGGCGTGCTCGCCGGCGGGCGGCGTGTCGAGCGCCGCCACGGCGCGGTCCAGCCGCCGCTGCCGGGTCTCCGGGGTGGCGGCGGTCATCAGCGGGTGCAGCACCGAGTAGCGCTGCGACCGGCTGAGCGCGGCGAACCGGTCCCGGGCCGCCGGGCGGGCGTCGAGGGCGGCGCGCAGGTCGTCCGGCACCTCGGCGGCGGCGGGCCCCGCGTACGCGCGGGCCCACCGGCCGTCGGCCTGCGCGCGCGCCACCTCGGCCCGCCCTCGGGCCCGCAGCCGGCCGGCGGCCTCGAGCCGCGCGACGTGCTCGATGTTCCGCTGCGACCACAGGGACCGGGCCCGGCGCGGCGTGAACCGCTGCTCGAACGTCCCGGCGCCGCCGCCGCGCCGCTGCCCGTCGATCCACCCGCTGCACAGCGCCTCGTCCAGGGCCTCGGCGTAGGTCAGGCTCGTCGGGACGGTGGTGCCCTTCTTCGCCAGCACGAGCCACACGCCGTCGCCGGTGTCCTCGTGCGCGTCGAGCCACGCGCGCCAGGCGGCGACGTCGGGCACGGTGAGCACCAGCGGGTCGGCGGCGGGCACGTCGGCGGGCATGCCGGGATCGTACGGCCGGTCCGGGCTGCCGGGGCGGACCGGCCGTGGTCGGATGGGGGCGTCACGCCGCCGCGCAGGAGGGACGCCGAGATGGCCGAGCCGATCAGCACCGGGGACCGGGTCTCCTGGAACACCCCGCAGGGCCGCACGCGCGGCCGGGTCGTCGAGCGCCGGACCGCCGACTTCGAGCTCGCCGGGCAGACGTTCACGGCGTCCGAGGACGACCCGGCGTACGTCGTGGAGTCGGAGAAGTCCGGCGCCCACGCGGCGCACAAGGGGTCGGCGCTGCGCCGGCTGAAGGCCTAGGCGTCAGCGCGGGCCCGCGGCGGCCGCCCACGCGAGCACCTCGGCGCGGCACGTCGCGCCGGTCTTCCGGTACAGCGAGCGCACCTGGGTCTTGACGGTGTTGCGGCTGACGAACAGCCGCCGCGCGATGTCCTCGAGGGTGTCGCCGCCCCGCAGCTCGTCCAGCACGACCCGCTCCCGGACGGTGAGCGGCTCGCCGAGGACGGTGGTCGCGGGGGCGGGGGCGAGGTCGAGCGGGGTCATGGGGTCTCCCTGGGTGTCGGGGCGGGGTGCGTCGGGCGCGGGTCGCGGGCCCGCGCACCGGGAGTTCGGAGCGGGCGGCGCCCCGGACGGGTCGGCACCGCGCGCGTCACCCGGACGGGCGAACGGGGTGCGCCGCCCGCCCGGCCCGCCGTGGCGCCCACGGCCATCGCCGTGAGCACCACCGCGATGCCGAGCCCCTGGCGCACGGTCAGGGTCTCGGCCGCCACCACCGTGCCGAGCAGGACGCCCGTCACGGGGTTCAGCAGGCCCACGAGCCCGACCGCCGTCGTGCCGAGCCGGCGCAGCGAGGCGAACCAGGCGACGTTGGCCAGCGCCGTGGCGACCAGCGACACGTACGCGAACCCGAGCAGCGCGGAGCCGTCCAGGGCCGGGGGAGCGCC
>JAPSIJ010000512.1 GCA_031178805.1 Cellulomonas sp.
GCGCGCACCTCGACGTCGTCGTGCAGCGCGAGCGCCAGGCCCAGCGCGTCGAACCCCGGACCGAGGTTCGCGCTCGTCGCGGGCACGCGGACGCGCGCCCGGTCGGCTCCCAGTCGCACGGCCGGCTCAGCCGAGGCCGAGGGCCGCGGCGATCTCGACCACGTCGGGCCGCACGCGGGTGGTGGCGACCTCGTCGCCGTCGGCGGTGCGCAGCGCCCACTGCGGGTCCTTGAGCCCGTGCCCGGTGACCGTCACGACGATCCGCGCGCCCGCGGGCACCCGGCCCTCGTCCGCCAGCCGGAGGATGCCGGCCACGCCCGCGGCCGAGGCGGGCTCGACGAACACGCCGACCTCGGACGACAGCACCCGGTGCGCGGCGAGGATCTCCTCGTCGGTCACGGCCTCGATCAGCCCGCCCGACAGGTCGCGGGCGGCCTCCGCCTGCGTCCAGGACGCCGGGTTGCCGATCCGGATGGCGGTGGCGATGGTCTCGGGCTCGGTGATCGGGTACCCGTGCACGATCGGCGCGGCGCCGGCGGCCTGGAAGCCCCACATGATGGGCGTGTGCGTGGCGACGGGCTCGAGCTCCGCGCCGGCGTCCAGGCCCGCGTACTCGCGGAAGCCCTTCCAGTACGCGGTGATGTTGCCGGCGTTGCCGACCGGCAGCGCGTGGATGTCCGGGGCGTCCCCGAGGGCGTCGACGATCTCGAACGCGCCGGTCTTCTGGCCCTCGATGCGGTCCGGGTTGACGGAGTTCACCAGCTCGACCGGGTACGCCTCGGCGAGCTTGCGGGCGGCGACCAGGCAGTCGTCGAAGTTGCCGTCCACCTGCAGCAGCCGCGCGCCGTGCGCCACGGCCTGGCTGAGCTTGCCCATCGCGATCTTGCCGTCCGGCACGAGCACCGCGCACACCATGCCGGCGGCGGTCGCGTACGCCGCGGCCGACGCGGAGGTGTTGCCGGTGGACGCGCACACGACGGCCTTGGCCCCCCGGCCGGCGGCGGCGGACATCGCGGTGGTCATGCCGCGGTCCTTGAACGAGCCGGTCGGGTTCATCCCCTCGACCTTGACGAACACCTCGGCCCCGGTGCGCGCGGACAGCGCGGGCGCCTCGACGAGCGGCGTGCCGCCCTCCCCCAGCGTGATGACGCGCTGCTGGACGTGCGCCGGCAGCCGGTCGGCGTACTCGCGGATCACGCCGCGCCACTGGTGTGCCATCAGGCCCCCTCGACTCGCAGGACGGAGACGACCTCGCGGACCGAGTCCAGGTCGCCGATCGCGGCGACCGTGGCCGCCAGCGCGGCCTCCGGCGCCTCGTGCGTGGTGATGACCAGGCGGGCGAGCCCGCGGTCGTCGGCGTGCGCCGGGGCCTCGGCGGGCGACTGCCGCACGGCCTCGATCGACACGCCGTGCTCGGCCAGCGCCGCGGAGACCTGGGCGAGCACGCCCGGCCGGTCGTCCACGTCGAGCCGCACCTGGTAGCGGGTGCGCGCCGACTCCGCGGGCAGCACCGGCAGCGCGGCGTACCAGGACTCCGCCGGGCCGCGCCCGCCGTGCACCCGGTGCCGGGCGGCGGACACCACGTCGCCGAGCACCGCGCTCGCCGTCGGCGCGCCGCCGGCGCCGCGGCCGTAGAACATCAGCTCGCCGGCGGCCTCCGCCTCGACGAACACCGCGTTGAACGCGCCGCGCACGCCCGCGAGCGGGTGGCTCAGCGGCACCAGCGCCGGGTGCACCCGGACCTGCACGCCGTCCCGGCCGTCCTCGGCGACCCGGCGGTCCGCGATCGCGAGCAGCTTGATGACGTGGCCGGTGCGCTCCGCCCACGCGACGTCGTCCGCGGTGACGGCCATGATCCCCTGCCGGTCGACGTCGTCGATCGACACCCGGGTGTGGAACGCGAGCGAGGCGAGGATCGCCGCCTTCGCCGCGGCGTCGAAGCCCTCGACGTCCGCCGTGGGGTCCGCCTCCGCGTAGCCGAGGGCCTGCGCCTCGGCGACCGCGTCGCCCAGGTCGAGGCCGTCCGCGGCCATCCGGTCGAGCACGTAGTTCGTCGTGCCGTTGACGATGCCGAGCACCCGGTGCACCCGGTCGCCGGTCAGCGACTCCCGCACGGGCCGGACCAGCGGGATCGCGCCCGCGACGGCCGCCTCGAAGTACAGGTCCACGCCGGCGGAGTCGGCCGCCTGGTACAGCGTCGGGCCGTCCTCGGCGAGCAGCGCCTTGTTGGCGGTCACCACGGCGGC
>JAPSIJ010000065.1:0-4133 GCA_031178805.1 Cellulomonas sp.
CGTGGTGGGGGCCGGGGTTCACCGAGTGGACCAACGCCGCCAAGGCCCGCCCGCTGTTCCGCGGGCACCAGCAGCCGCACCTGCCCGCCGACCTCGGGTTCTACGACCTGCGGATGCCGGAGGCGCGTGAGGCCCAGAGCGACCTGGCCCAGCGGTACGGCGTCGAGGCGTTCGTGTACTGGCACTACTGGTTCGGCGGCGGCCGGCGGATCCTCGAGCGGCCGTTCCGCGAGGTGCTGGCCTCGGGCGCGCCCTCGGTGAAGTTCTGCCTGGCCTGGGCGAACCAGACCTGGAGCGGCGTCTGGCACGGCGCGTCGGACCGGATCCTGATGGAGCAGACGTACCCGGGCCCGGAGGACGAGCAGGCGCACTTCGACTCGCTGCTGCCCGCGTTCCGCGACGAGCGGTACCTGCGGGTGGACGACCGGCCGGTGTTCTACGTCTTCCGGCCCGAGGACCTGCCGGACGCCGCGGCGTTCGTCGACCGCTGGCAGGCGATGGCCCGCGCGGCCGGGCTGCCGGGGCTCTACCTGGTGGCCGAGGTGTCCGACCTGCTCGGCCGGGGCCCGAAGTACACCGACGTGGACGCCGCGGGCTTCGACGCCGGCGTGTACATGCGGATCCCCGCGCGGCAGACCCGCACCGACGTGCTGCGGATGCGCGCCGGCCGCAAGCTCGGCCGGCCGGAGATCTTCCCGCACGCGCCGGACTTCCAGCCCGCCCCCGCGGGCATCTCCGACCGGCTGCAGCCGTGCGTCTACCCGAACTGGGACAACTCCCCGCGCTCCGGCTCGCGCGCCGTGGTCGTCACCGGGTCCTCCCCCGACCTGTTCCGCCGGCACGTCCGGCAGGCCGTCGGCACGCTGCAGGACCGCCCCGCGCAGGAGCGCCTGCTCTGGGTGAAGTCGTGGAACGAGTGGGCCGAGGGCAACTACCTCGAGCCGGACCTCGAGCACGGGCACGGCTGGCTGCAGGCGCTGCGCGACGGCCTGACGGAGACGAGCACGCTGACCACCGCGCCGGCCCGGGTGCTCACGCCCACGACGGCGCTGGCGTCGACGGACGGGGTGCCGCGTGGCTGACGCGACGACCACGCCGGCCGCCCCGCTGCGGATCGCCATGCTGTCCTACTACCTGCCGTCGGGCAGCAAGATCGGCGTGGGGTTCCAGGCGCACGAGCTCGCGACCGAGCTGGCCCGCCGCGGCCACCACGTCGACATGTTCAGCGACTGCCCGCCCGTCCCCGGGGCCGCGTACGGCCACCGGCACGTCGCGATGTCGGGCTCGCTGCGGACGTTCCGGTTCGCGAGCGCCCTGCGGCGCCAGGACTACAGCACCTACGACGTGCTGCACGCGCACGGCGACGACTACTGGATGTGGCGGCGCCGCGCCCCCGTGCACGTGCGCACGGTGCACGGCTCCTGCTTCGAGGAGGCGCGGCACATCCGCGGCGCCAAGGAGAAGCTCCGGATGCTGCTGCTCGGGTTCACCGAGGTGCTCGCGTCGGTGGTGGCGGACCGCGTCGTCGTGGTCTCCCCGCAGACCCGGAAGTGGGTGCCCCGCTCGCACGACGTGATCCCCAACGGCGTCGACACCACGCGGTTCACCGCGGGCGACGACGCCGGGCGCGCGGACCACCCGGTGATCCTGTTCGTCGGCACCTGGCACGGCCGCAAGCGCGGCAAGGACCTGGCCGCGGCGTTCCTGCGCGACGTGCGCCCGCACGTCCCGGACGCCGAGCTGTGGATGGTCACCCGGGACGCCCCGGTCGACCCGGGCCCCGGCATCCGGGTGCTCGGCCGGCTGTCCGACGCCGAGCTCGCCGACGCCTACCGGCGCGCCTGGGTGTTCTGCCTGCCGTCCTCCTACGAGGGTTTCGGCATCCCCTACGCCGAGGCGATGGCCAGCGGCCTGCCGGTGGTGGCCACCCCGAACGTCGGCGCCCGGTACGTCAGCGACGAGGGCCGCGCGGCGGTGCTCGCCGAGCTCGACGACCTCGGCCGCGCGCTGGCCGCCCTGCTGCAGGACGCCCCGCGCCGCGCGGCGGTGTCCGCCGCGGGCCTGGCCCGCTCCCGCACCTTCTCCCTCACCGCGGTCGCCGACGCCTACGAGCGCCTGTACCGCCGCACCGCGCGCGGCCGGCCCACCGGCCCGGACCGCACGCCCGCCCCCGCCGTCCAGCAGCACGGAGACCCCACATGACCGACGTCGCCATCCGGGCCACCGGGGTGGGCAAGCACTACCGGATCGCCACCTCCGACGACGCCCCGTCCACGGCCGCCGAGGCGGTGATGCGCCGCCTGCGCCACCCGCTGGAGCGCCAGCAGTTCGAGCAGTTCCGCGCGCTCGACGACGTGACGTTCGAGATCCCGCGCGGCGAGGCCGTCGGCATCCTGGGCCGCAACGGCGCCGGGAAGTCCACGCTGCTGAAGCTGCTGACCCGCGTCGCGGCCCCGACCCGCGGCCGGATCGAGCTGCACGGCCGGGTCGGCTCGCTGCTGGAGGTCGGCACCGGCTTCCACCCGGAGCTGACCGGCCGGGAGAACGTCTTCCTCAACGGCACGCTGCTCGGGATGCGCAAGTCCGAGATCAAGACGCGGTTCGACGAGATCGTGGCGTTCTCCGGCGTGGAGAAGTTCCTGGACACCCCGGTGAAGCGCTACTCGTCCGGCATGTACGTCCGGCTGGCGTTCGCCGTCGCGGCGCACCTGGACACCGAGATCCTCGCGGTCGACGAGGTGCTGGCGGTCGGCGACGCGGAGTTCCAGGCCAAGTGCCTGGAGCGGATGCGGACCGTCGCCGCCGAGGGCCGCACCGTGCTGTACGTGTCGCACCAGGTGCAGACCGTCAAGACGCTGTGCACCTCGGCGCTGTTCCTGGAGCACGGGCAGCTGGTCATGCACGGCGGCGTCGACGACGCGATCGAGCTCTACCAGACCAGCCGGGACCGGGTCGCGATGAGCGAGACCGACATCGAGCGCCGCCCCGGCACGGGCGAGGTCCGGATCACCTCCGCGACCATCTCCAGCCCGCTGTACCGGACGACCGAGTCGAAGACGATCGAGTTCCTCGTCTCGGCGAACCCGGACTACATCGGCAAGTACTTCGTCTCGTGCCACGTGAACGACCGGCACGGCACGACGATCCTGCAGTGCGACTCCCGGGTCACCGGGCTGTGGCTGGACCCGTCGGTCGAGCAGAAGGTCGCGCTCACCATCAACGGCCCGTGGCTGAAGCCCGGCGAGTACACGGTGGACCTGTTCGTGTGCTCCTCCGGCGTGCTCGACGCGTTCGAGGGCGCGGGCCGGTTCGAGATCCACCCGGTGCTGCCCTACCCGCAGGCCGTGTCCGACGAGGGCCTGGACAACGGCCTCGTCCTCGCCGACTTCGACTACGAGAGGCGGTGACCGTGGCCACGCGCCCGATCGTCATCACCCCGCCCGGCCGGCTCCCCCTGCCCGCCTGGCGCGAGCTGTGGGAGGCCCGCGAGGTCTTCACCCGGTTCGGCACCCGCGACCTCAAGCTGCGCTACCGGCAGACCGCGCTCGGCGTGATCTGGGTGGTGCTGCAGCCGCTGCTGAGCGCCGGCATCTTCTCGGTCGTGTTCGGGCAGATCGCCGACCTGTCCAGCGACGGCGTGCCGTACTTCGTGTTCTCGTTCGCCGGCATGCTGGCGTGGACGGTGTTCAACGGCATCGTCACCCGCGCCGCGCCGTCCCTGGTGAACAACCAGGCGCTGGTGTCCAAGGTGTTCTTCCCGCGGCTGCTGGTCCCGCTGTCGTCGGTGCTGTCGGTGCTGGTCGACTTCCTGGTCGCCTCCGCGCTGATGGCCGCGCTGCTGGTGATCTACGGCGTCACCCCCGGCTGGGCGGTCGTCACCCTGCCGCTGTGGATCCTCGCGGTGGTGCTGCTCGGCAGCGGCATCGGCATGGCGGCCTCGGCGCTGATGGTGAAGTTCCGCGACATCGCCTACGTGGTGCCGTTCGCCATGCAGACGCTGCTGTACGCGAGCCCGCTGGCGTACTCGCTGTCCGAGGTGGGCAGCGACATCCGCTGGCTGTTCGACATCAACCCGCTGACCTGGATCCTGGAGGGCTTCCGCTGGGCCCTGCTCGACCTGGCGCAGCCCGCGG
>JAPSIJ010000065.1:4233-9842 GCA_031178805.1 Cellulomonas sp.
CGACGGCACCGAGGTCGGCTCCTGGCCGGCGGGTGCCGACGGCGCCGACGGGCCCGCGACGGTCTGGGACCTCGGCGACGAGGACGGCGGCCGCGTGATCGACGTGCTGCCGTGGACCGCCGGCGACGGCGACGCCGTGGGCGCCGTCGCGCTGGAGCGGTCCCGGACGATCGTGCTGCTGCACGCGGACGGCACCGTGTCCGACGGCCCCGAGCTGGCGTGGGACTGGTACCCGCGGTTCTTCCCGCAGCCGGACGGCACGCTGTTCGTGCTGAGCGACGCGGACGGGGAGTCGTCGTACACGACCCTGACCCGGTACGACGCCGACGGCGCCGAGCTGATGCAGCTCGGCGGCACGAAGACCAGCGAGTCGGCCAACGGCCGCCCGCAGAGCCTGGAGCACCCGACCGCCGTGGTGCCCGCCCCGGACGGCGACGGCTTCCTGCTGACCGGGCCGACCTGGCGCGTCGTGGAGATCGACGAGGACGGCGTCTGGGACGGCATCGCGCTGTCCGGCGAGGGCCAGGGCTCGACGTTCCGGCTGGTGGACGGCACCCCGGTGCACCGCACCGGTGACACGTACTCCTACCTCGGCAAGTCCGAGGACGGGGCCGTGCAGCTGGTCCGGGTCACCGCGGACGAGCTGCAGGCGCTGCTCGACGCGCCGATCACCTGGAACGTCGCGGTGTCCGGCACCACCGACCGGCTCGGCTACGGCGCCGGCCTGGCGACGGACGCGACCTACGACTACTTCGCCGACGGCGAGACGCCCGCGGTGCACGCGACGTTCGACCCCTGGTGGGGCGCCGTCGCCGGCGACTACGAGCTCCGCTACGAGGTGACCGGCGACCCGTGGGCGCAGCCGGCCGTCGAGCCGGTGTCCGGCACCGTCGCGCTGCCCGAGGACGGCGGCGAGGTGCCGCTCGACCTGCCCGCCGCCCGCCCGGGGCCGTACCAGGTGCACGCCACCCTGGTGGAGAAGGCCACCGGCGAGGTCCGCACGGCGACCTGCCTGCGGTACGCCGTCGGCGCGCCCGGGGCGACGTTCGACCCGGACGCGCTCGCCGACGGGTCCGACTGGGGCGGCGCCGGCCCGCTGCGCGGCGTGCAGCTCGCCGACGAGCTCGGCCTGGGCACCCACCGGGTGCAGCTCGACTTCGCCGGCATGGTGCCCGAGGGGGCGACGCCGTCCGCGGCCGCGCTCGACCTCGGCGCGCTGCCCGGCGCGGAGGACGGCGACCCGTTCGCCGGGCTGGCCGCCGCCGCGAGCGAGGCCGCCGAGCGCGGCGTGCACCTGTACGTGCAGGTCGGCGAGGCCGACGAGCGCGCCCAGGCCGCCGTCGCGGACGGCACCTGGGAGGCGTGGGTCACCGCGATCGTCGGCGCGATCCGCGAGGGCGCCCCCGACGTCACGTACTGGGCGCCGTGGAACGAGCCGAACAACACCGGCTTCGGCGACGGGGCGCAGTACGTGACCCAGGTGCTCGCGCCGTTCGCGCGCGCCGTGCACGCCGCCGACCCGGCGTACCGGGTGGTGGGCGGCAACGCCCTGAACGTGGTGGTGCCCTGGTACCAGCAGGCCGTCGACGCCGGCGCCTGCCAGTCCTGGGACGTGGTCGGCATCCACCCCTACACCGGGTTCAACCGGTCGTGGGACGAGGAGGGCGACCAGGGCCCGATCGGGCAGATCACCCGGCTCCGCGAGGTGCTGGCCGCCTGCGGCCCGGACGTCGAGGTGTGGAACACCGAGTCCGGCTGGTGGTCGGACGGCCCGGCGAACGAGTGGGGCCAGGCGTACGACGTCGCCCGCACGTCGCTGTGGCAGAGCGCCCTCGACGTCTCCGCGTGGATGTACTTCTTCAGCGAGGGCGGCTGGGGCGAGGGCGGCAACAGCTGGTCGCTGGTGCAGGTGGGCGCGTTCGTGAAGCCCGGCGCGCTGGCGATGGCCACGGTCTCCGGCCTGCTCGACGGCCGGCCGGCCGCGGAGCCCGTCGAGGTCGCCGACCCGGTCGTCCGGGCGATGTCCGTCGGCGCCCCCGCCGGCGGCGGGGACCCGCTGCTCGCGGTGTGGACCCTGGACGCCGTGACCGACGTCGCACTGACCGCCACGACGGACACCACCGTCACGGTGACCGACGTGTACGGGGCGACCCGGACGGTGGACGTCGCCGCGGGCACCCCCACGACGTTCCGGGCCACCGGCTCCCCGCAGTTCCTGGACGCCCCGGCGGCCGCGGGGCTGGCGGTGACGGCCGCCGAGGACGCCGGGACGAACCTGCTCGCGGACGGCACGGTGACCACCTCGTCGACCTCGCAGGGCGAGCCCGCCGACCTGCTGCTGCCCGAGGGCGCGCAGGCCACCCCGTGGCGGGCCGGACCGGCCACCGCCGAGGGCCCCGACGTGACCCCCTGGGTCGCCGTCGAGCTCGCGGCGCCGGCCACGCTGGACCGGGTCGTCGTCGGCTCCGCCGGCATCCGGTGCTGCACGACGGGGGTGAAGGACGCCGTGGTCGAGGTCCGGGACGCCGAGGGCGGCTGGACCGAGGTCGGCGCCGTCACCGACGCCTTCCTCGAGCGCACGCACACGGTGCGGTTCGACCCGGTCGAGGCCACGGCCGTGCGGGTCACCGTCCCGTCCACCACGCAGCGGGACGTCACCATCCCCAGCGCCAACTACGGCGGCCAGACCGGCGGCCTGCTCCCGGCGTGGGAGCCGGTGCAGACCGAGCCGTCCTGGCCCGTCTCCCTCGTCAGCCTGGCCGCGTACGGCCCGGCCTGACCCGCACCCCCTTCGACTGGAGGCCGCCATGGCACCCCGCGCGACCGTGGGCATGCCCGTGTACAACGGCGAGAAGTACCTGCCCGCCGCCCTCGACTCCGTCCGGGAGCAGGACGAGGCGGACATCGAGATCGTCATCTCCGACAACGCGTCCACGGACGCCACGGAGGAGATCTGCCGCGCCGCGGCCGCGGAGGACCCGCGGATCCGGTACGAGCGGCAGGAGCAGAACCGCGGCGGCCGGTGGAACTTCAACCGGGTGCTCGACCGCGCGACGGCGCCCTACTTCACCTGGGCCGCGGCGGACGACGTGCGGCGGCCCGCGTTCGTGCGCCGGTGCCTGGAGACGTTCGCCGACGCCGACCCCGCCACGGTGCTGGTGTACCCGCGGACGCAGATCATCGACTCGGGCGGCGTCATCACCGAGGACCTGAACGACGCCGACCTCGCGTGCGACGAGCCGACGCCGCACGAGCGGATGGCGCACTTCCTGCGCGCGCAGGCCGCCCACCTGTTCTACGGCCTGCACCGGACCGAGGCGCTGCGCAGCACCCGGGGCATCCGGCCCACCGTCGGCAACGACCTGGTGATCCTCACCGAGCTCGCCTGCCGCGGGCCGTTCGCGCTGGTGCCCGAGCAGCTGTTCCTGCAGCGCCGGCACGCCGAGCAGTTCTCCGCGCAGGGCCAGGCCCAGGTGCAGTGGCACGCCCCGAAGGCCTCCGTGCGGTTCGCCTTCCCGCACACCAAGGTCAGCGTCGAGCTGGCCCGCGGCGTGCTGGCGTCCCGGCTGGACCCGGCCGAGACGGCCCGGGCGCTGGCGACGATCCCGGTGGCGTGGACGATCCCCCGCTGGCGCGGCCCCGCCGCCGACGTGTGGGCGGCGCTCGGCCTGCGGCCGCGGAGCCAGCGGTGACCGACGCGGGCCCGGGGCCCGCCGCGCCGCGGGTGCCCGAGGTGCACGTGCTCACCCCGGGCGACCACTTCTCCCCCCGCACCGGCTCCGCGATCCCCACGGTCGTGGACGGCCTGTGCGCCGCGCTGCCGCCGGGCAGCACGCCGCGCCCGCGGGTCGTCGTCGCCGACGGCACCTACCCCGACCGGTACCCGAGCGCGGACCCGGTGGGCTATCCGCTCGCGACGGCCCGCCCGGCGGACCGGTACCTGGACGCGCTCGCCGGCCGGCTGGGCCTGCCGCGCCCCGGGGTGCGCCGCACGCTGCGCCCGACGGTCGCGGAGCAGGACGCCTGGCCGGCCGGGGTGGTGCTCGCGCACAACGCCCCGCAGCTGGTGCCCCTGGTGCACGAGCGGCACGCCGCCGTGCTCTACGCGCACAACCTGCTGCTGCGCACCTACTCCCCGCGGGAGGCCGACCGGGTGCTCGGCCGCGCCGCCGCCGTCGTGTGCGTGAGCGGCGCCCTCGCCGAGCAGACCGCCGAGCACCTGCCCGCCGCGCTGCGGGACCGGCTGCGCGTGGTGCCGAACGGCGTGGACACCACCCGGTTCTCCCCGCGGGCGGACCCGGAGCGCGGCGAGCGGCTGCGCGTGGTGTTCGTCGGCCGGATGATCCGGGACAAGGGCGCCGACGTGCTGCTGGACGCCGTGGCGCGGCTGGGCCGGGACGACGTCGAGGTGACGGTCGTCGGCTCGCAGAACTTCGACGCGGCCGCCGCGCCGTCCCCGTACGAGCGCGAGGTCGCGGCGAAGGCCGCCGCGCTGGGCGACCGGGTGCGGCTGCTGCCGTTCAGGCCGCGCGCGGAGGTCGCCGAGGTGTACCGGGCCGCGGACGTCGTGGTGGTGCCCTCGCGGTGGGCCGAGCCGTTCGCCCTGACCGTGATGGAGGGGATGGCCAGCGGCGTGCCCGTGGTGGCCTCGGCCGCCGGCGGCATCCCGGAGGTGGTCGGCGACGCGGGCGTGCTGGTGCGCCCGGACGACCCGGCCGAGCTCGCGGCGGCGCTCGAGGCGCTGGCGGACGACGAGGCGCTGCGCCGCACCGTCGGCCGCGCCTGCCGCGCGTGGGCGCAGGCGCACGACTGGGCCTGGTCGCGCAGCCGGCTGGACGCCGTGCTCACCGAGGTGGCCGGCGTTTCACCCACGCCGGTCGGGTGAACCTTTTGCACCAGATGTCCGAATTGTGAGGTCTACCGGCACGATGGTCCCCATGCGCGTGCTCCGGGTGTCCCACAGCGCCGTCGTCACGGCGTGGCGCGGGCGGGAGGCCGCCCTGCGCGACCGCGGGCTCGAGGTCCGCACGCTCAGCGCGCGCACCTGGGCCGAGGGCGGCCGCGACGTCGACCTCGAGCCGCAGCCGGGCGAGGACGTCGTCGGCGTCCGCACGCTCGGGCGGCACCCCAACGTGTTCCTCTACGACCCGCGGCCGCTCTGGCGCGCGCTCGGCGAGGACTGGGACGTGCTCGACCTGCACGAGGAGCCGGCCGCGCTGGCCACCGCGGAGATCCTGCTGCTGCGGGCGCTGCGCCGGGTCCGGACCCCCTACGTGCTCTACTCCGCGCAGAACCTGGCCAAGCGCTACCCGCCGCCGTTCCGGTGGTGGGAGCGGGCCGCGCTGCGCGGCGCGGGCGCCGTGAGCGTGTGCAACGCCGAGGCGGGCGACGTCCTGCGCGGCAAGGGGCTGACCGCCCCGGCGCACGTGATCGGCCTGGGCGTGGAGCCACCCGCGCCCGCCCCGGTGACCGGCACGGGGGACGCCCCCGCCGCCGGCACCGCCCCGGACGCCGGCGTAGTCGGTGCGGCCGCCCCCGCACGCACCGGCTACGTCGGCCGCCTCCTGCACCCGCACAAGGGGCTCGACGTGCTGCTCGACGCCGCCGAG
>JAPSIJ010000066.1 GCA_031178805.1 Cellulomonas sp.
GCCGCAGCAGCGGGCAGGGCGCCCACCGGGGCGGCCGTCCCCGCCGGGGCGGCGCCGGGCGCCACGCGGACGCCCTCGCGCTCCAGCCGGTCGAGGCGGGCCCCGATCCCGGCGGCGGAGTCGTCCAGCGCCGGGAGCAGCAGCCGGGCCATCAGCAGCTCGAGGTGCAGCCGCGGCGACGTGGCGCCGGTCATCTCCGACAGCGCGGCGTTCACCAGGTCGGCGGACCGCGACAGCTCCGCGGCGCCGAGCTGACGCGCCTGCGTCTGCATGCGGGTCATCTGGTCGCCGGGCACGTCGCGCAGCACGGCCGCGGCGGCCTCGCCGGACGCGGCGAGCACGATGAGGTCGCGGAGCCGCTCCAGCAGGTCCTCCACGAACCGCCGCGGCTCGTGGCCGGTCGAGATGACCCGCTCCACGACCCGGAACGCGCTGGCGCCGTCGCGGGCGGCGACCGCCTCGACGAGGTCGTCCAGCAGCGAGGCGTGCGTGTACCCGAGCAGGGCGACGGCGTCCTCGTAGACCAGGCCCTGCGGGCCCGAGCCGGCGATGAGCTGGTCGAGGACCGACAGCGAGTCGCGGACCGAGCCGCCACCCGCGCGCACCACGAGCGGCAGCACGCCGGAGCCGACCTGCACGCCCTCGGTGGTGCAGATCTGCCCGAGGTAGTCGACCATCACGTCCGGCGGCACCAGCCGGAACGGGTAGTGGTGCGTCCGCGACCGGATGGTGCCGATGACCTTGTCGGGCTCCGTCGTCGCGAAGATGAACTTCACGTGCTCCGGCGGCTCCTCGACGATCTTCAGCAGCGCGTTGAAGCCCTGCGGCGACACCATGTGCGCCTCGTCGAGGATGAACACCTTGTACCGGTCGCGGGCCGGCGCGAAGGTCGCGCGCTCGCGGAGGTCGCGCGCGTCGTCCACGCCGCCGTGGCTGGCGGCGTCGATCTCGACCACGTCCAGGCTGCCCGGGCCGCCGCGGGCGAGCTCGACGCACGAGGCGCAGCGGCCGCACGGGGTGTCGGTCGGCCCCTCGGCGCAGTTCAGGCAGCGGGCGAGGATGCGCGCGGAGGTGGTCTTGCCGCAGCCGCGGGGCCCGGAGAACAGGTACGCGTGGTTGGTCTGCCCGCTGCGGAGCGCCTGCCGGAGCGGCGCGGTGACGTGGTCCTGCCCGACGACCTCGGTGAAGGTCTCGGGCCGGTAGCGGCGGTACAGGGCGGTCGTCACCCCAGAACTGTAGAGGGGTCGGCCGACACCGCGGGACCCCCGCCCGGCCGCCTGGGGACGGCGACGCGCGCGCCGCGTGCGGGGCCGGTGAAGGAGCGGTGCGCGGCCCGGAGGTCCCGGCGGAAAGCCCTTGCCGCGCCGCTACGGTCGGCGGCATGCCTGCATCCCGCGCACCGTGGTCCCTCGCCCGCGGCGTCCTGGTCGGCGGCGCGGAGGCGCTCCCCGGCATCAGCGGCGGCACGATCGCCCTCGTCACCGGCGTCTACGAGACCGCCGTCGACGGCGCCGGCCACGTGCTGTCCGCCGCCCGGCTCGCCTTCTCCGACCGGGTGGCCGCCCGCCGCCGGCTGGCGCAGGTGCAGTGGTCGGTGCTCGTCCCGCTCCTGGTCGGCACGGTGCCCGGGCTGGTCCTCACCGCGGCGCTGGTGGCCCCCCTGCTCGAGGAGCACCCGGTGCCGATGACGGCGCTGTTCCTCGGCATGACGACCGCCGCCCTGTCCGTCCCGCTGCGGATGATCGGCAGCCGGTGGACCGCCGGCGAGGTCGTCCGCGCCCTGGGCGTCGCCGCCGTGGTGTTCGTGCTGGTCGGGCTGCCGCCGCAGCAGCTCCCGGTGACCTACCCCGTGGTGTTCGCCGGCGCCGCGGTCGCCGCCTGCGCGCTCGCGCTGCCCGGCACGTCGGGGTCGTTCCTGCTGCTGACCTTCGGTCTCTACCAGCCGGCGCTGACCGCGCTGAACGACCGGGACCTCGGGTTCGTCGCGGTGTTCGGCGCCGGGATGCTGGTCGGGCTGGCGTGCTTCATCAAGGGCCTGCAGTGGCTGCTCGCCCACCGGCGCCGGGTCACGCTCGTGCTGCTGACCGGCGTCGTCGTCGGCGCGCTGCGGGCGCTGTGGCCGTGGCAGACGGAGGACCGCGGGCTGCTGGCGCCGACGGACCAGGTGCTGCCGGCGATCGGGATGGCGCTGCTGGGCGCGGCGCTCGTGCTGGGGCTGAGCGCGCTCGACCGCCGGGGCCGCCCGCGGGGCTGACCGCACTCCCGGACACCGCGTCTCACATATCGGTCACGGCGTTCCACGCACCGAGACGGCTGCGCTAGCGTCCTGCCACCGCCGCCCGACCGGGCGGTCCCGACGCGCACCGGAGGAGGGCGACGATGCACCCGCTCGCCCGCCGCGCCCCCGTGCGTCCCTCGGCCGCCGCCCGCGGCTGTCGCTGTACCGCCGCGGCCTGACGCCCGCGCGGTGAGCCGGCGCCTCCGCCCGCCCCGCACGCCCCGCCAGGCCGAGCCGCGCCCGGGCACCCCCGCCCGCCGCGCCGCCCGAGACCCGCCGGGTCCGCGCCCGGCAGCACCCACCCCCCGAGAGGCACCCCTCCTATGAAGCGCAGCCTGCCCGCCTGGATCGCCGCGATCGCCGCCACCGCCACCCTCGCCGCCTGCAGCTCCGGCGCCGAGGCGTCGTCCGGCGCCACCGAGACGGCCGACGCCGACAACCGCGTGACCGTGCGGGTCGGCGTGGCCGACATCGCCCAGGAGTACTGGACCACGTTCACCGACCTGGCCGCCGAGGAGGGCATCGACGTGGAGCTGGTGAACTTCACCGACTACACGCAGCCCAACCCGATCCTGTCGTCCGGCGACCTCGAGCTGAACCAGTTCCAGCACCTGCTGTACCTGGCGAACTACAACGTCGCCTCCGACGACGACCTGCAGCCGGTCGGCTCGACCGCGATCTACCAGCTGGGGCTCTACACGACCAAGGGCTACGCGACGCCGGAGGACGTCCCGCAGGGCGCCGAGATCGCGATCCCGAACGACGTGGTGAACCAGGCGCGCGCGCTGCTCGTGCTGCAGTCGGCCGGCCTGATCGAGCTCACCGGCGGCGGCAACGCGTTCTCCACGCCGGCCGAGGTCGACACGGCGAAGTCCCGCGTCACCGTCGTGCCCGTCGACGCGAACCAGACCGCCGTGCAGCTGCAGGACCTCGACGGCGCGATCATCAACAACAACTTCGCGACGGACGCCGGCATCGACCCGACCACCGCGATCTACTCCGACCTGCAGGACACGGAGACGGCCCGCCCGTACCTGAACCTGTGGGTCGCCCGGGCCGAGGACGCCGACAACCCGGTGTACGAGCAGCTCGTCGAGATCTACCACTCCCCCGAGGTCACCGACCAGCTGGTGGAGGAGAACGGCGGCACGGCCGTGGTCGAGGACGTGCCCGCCGAGGAGCTGCAGTCCGACCTCGCCGACCTCGAGGACCTGGTCCGCGAGTCCGCCTGACCGCGAGGGCGCACGAGACGCGTCGAGGGCGCACGAGATCTCGTGCGCCCTCGGCGCGTCTCCGCCGCAGTGGCGGGCGCGCGGGGCGGGGGGTGCTCCGGTGGCCGGGGACGGGCGGGGGTGGCAGCGTGGGCGCACGGTCGCCCCGCGGCCGTGAGACCCGAGGACGGGGCGCTCCGAGCGGGTGCTAGGGTCGCCGGCGTCCGCCCCCACCCAGGGACAGGAGTCGAGCACGTGAGCACCCACGCCGCTTCCGAGCGCCGCGCGCCGTCGACGCGCGCCATGGCCGGGGCGTCCTGCGGGCTCGTGTGCTGTCGTCAGCGAATGTGCTGACGCTGCGTCCTCGCAGCACGGCCCTCCCGCGGCGGACCTCCGCCCGGTCCTGACGCTCCCCGGAGCCGGCGGACCCGGCACCCGGTCCCCCAGGTCCTGACCGTCGACGGCTCCCGTCGCTCGGCACCGCCGGACCGCCGCCGGATGGCCCGGCGCCGCGGCCCCGCCGCCCGCCACCGTCACCGCCCGCACCCCGGTCCGCCCCCGGACCGCGCGGGCCCGGCCCGGTCCGAGCCCGCAGAACCTGGAAGGCCAGCACCATGAAGCGCAGACTGACCGCCGCGATCGCCGCCCTCACCCTGGGCGCGCTCGCCGCGTGCTCCGGCAGCGAGCCGTCGGCCGCCCCGACCGCCGCGGACCCGGACAACCCGGTGACCGTGCGGATCGGCGTCACCGACATCAGCAAGGAGTACTGGCAGACCTTCACCGACCTCGCCGCGGACGAGGGCATCGAGGTCGAGCTGGTGAACTTCACCGACTACCAGCAGCCGAACACCGTGCTGAGCGAGGGCCAGCTGGAGCTGAACCAGTTCCAGCACCTGCTGTTCCTCGCCAACTACAACGTCAGCGCGGACGACGACCTCGCCCCGATCGGCGCCACGGTCATCTACCAGCTCGGCCTGTACACGACCAAGGGCTACACCTCGCCGGAGGAGATCCCGGACGGCGGCGAGATCGCCATCCCGAACGACCCGACGAACCAGGCGCGCGCGCTGCTCGTGCTGCAGTCCGCCGGGCTGATCTCCCTGAAGGACGGCGGCAACGCGCTGTCCACGCCGGCGGAGATCGACGAGGCCGCCTCCCGCGTGTCCGTCGTGCCGGTCGACGCCAACCAGACGGCGATCCAGCTGCAGGACCTGGACGGCGCGGTGGTCAACAACAACTTCGCGGCGGACGCGGGCATCGACCCGACCACGGCGATCTACTCCGACCTGGAGGACACGGAGACGGCCCGCCCGTACGTGAACATCTGGGTCGCCCGGGCCGAGGACGCCGACAACCCGGTGTACGAGCAGCTCATCGAGATCTACCACCGCGACGAGGTCATCGGGCAGCTGCTCGAGGAGAACCAGGGCACCGCGGTGGAGCAGGACCTGAGCCCCGAGGAGCTGCAGTCCAGCCTGGACGAGCTCGAGGAGCAGGTCCGCGAGACGGCCTGACCCCCCGGCGCGCCGGGTGCCGTCCGCGGACACCCGGCGCGCCGCCGCCCGGCCGGTGCCACCCTGGTCCCGGCCCCACCGGCCCGCGCACCGGCGCGGCCGGCCGACCCCCTCCCAGGACGGTGACCGATGACCGCCATGGTCTCCCTGCGCGACGTCTCGAAGGTGTTCGACGGGTCCTCCGGGCCCGTGCGCGCCGTCGACGGCGTCACGCTCGACATCGAGCGCGGCGACGTGTTCGGCGTGATCGGCTACTCCGGTGCCGGCAAGAGCACGCTGGTCCGGCTGATCAACGCCCTCGAGACCCCGACGTCCGGCCAGGTGGTCGTGGACGGCACCGAGCTGACGGGGCTGCGCGAGCGCGGCCTGCGCCCGGCCCGGGCCGGCATCGGCTTCATCTTCCAGCAGTTCAACCTGCTGCGGTCGCGGACCGTGGCGGCGAACATCGCCTACCCGCTGCGGGTCGCGAGGTGGCCGCGCGCGAAGCGGCAGGCGCGGGTCGCGGAGCTGCTCGAGTTCGTGGGCCTGTCGGACAAGGCCAAGCAGTACCCGGACCAGCTGTCCGGCGGCCAGAAGCAGCGCGTCGGCATCGCCCGCGCCCTGGCCACCTCCCCCGCGCTGCTGCTCGCCGACGAGGCGACCAGCGCGCTGGACCCGGAGACCACCAAGGACGTGCTCGACCTGCTGCGCCGGATCAACCGGGAGCTGGGGATCACGATCGTGGTCATCACCCACGAGATGTCGGTCGTCTCCTACCTGTGCAACCGCGTCGCGGTGATGGAGCACGGCAAGGTCGTCGAGCACGGCGACGTGTACGAGGTGTTCGCCCGGCCCGAGGCCGAGGTGACCCGGCGGTTCATCGGCGCGGCCCTGCACGACCGGCCGCGCCCCGACGTCGTCGCCCGGCTGCGCGAGCGGCACCCCGGCCGCCTCGTGACGGTCGCGGTGCGGGAGGTGCCGGGCGAGCCCGGCGTGCAGATCACCGAGCGGCTGGCCGCGCACGGCGTGGCCGGCTCCGTGGTGTTCGGCGGGATCACCGAGGTCGGCTCCCGGCCGCTCGGCTCGCTCACCTTCGCCCTCACCGGCCCGGAGGCCGCCGTGGACGCCCTGCTGGCGGACCTGCGCGCGCACACCGAGGTCGTCGACCACACGGCCGAGGAGGTCCCCGCGTGAACAGCAACGGCACGAGCCTGTGGCCCGAGCTCTGGTCCGCGCTCGGCGAGACGCTGCAGATGGCGGTCGCCGCCCTGGCGATCGGCGGCCTCGCCGGCCTGCTGCTCGGCATCGCGCTCTACGTGACCCGCAAGGGCAGCATCCTGGCCAACCGGCCGGTGTTCTTCGTGCTGAACGTGCTGGTGAACATCGTCCGGCCGATCCCGTTCATCATCTTCATCACCGCCGTGCGGCCGCTCACGCAGTCGCTGACCGGGGCGTCCTACGGCGTCGAGGCGGCGATCCCCGCGCTGGCGATCATGGCGACGTTCGCCACGTCCCGGATCGTCGAGCAGAACCTGGTGGCCCTCGACCCGGGCGTGATCGAGGCCGCCCGCGCGATGGGCGCCGGGCCGCTGCGGATCATCGCGACGGTGATCGTGCCCGAGACGCTCGGCCCGCTCATCCTCGGCTTCACGTTCCTGTTCGTCGGCATCGTGGACATGACCGCGGTGGCCGGCGCGATCGGCGCCGGCGGCCTGGGCGACTTCGCGATCGTCTACGGGTACCAGCGGTTCAACGACGTGGTCACCTGGACCGCCGTCGCGGTGATCGTGGTGATGGTGCAGCTCGCGCAGTTCCTGGGGAACTTCCTGGCCCGGCGGGTGCTGCGCCGCTGACGCGCGACGGGCCCCGCCGGCTCAGAGCTTCTTGCCCGGGTTCAGGATGCCGGCGGGGTCCAGCACGGCCTTGATGCCGCGCTGGATCGCCAGCACCCGGTCGCCGAGCTCGCCCGCCAGGGCGCTGCGCTTCTCGGTGCCGATGCCGTGCTCGCCGGTGACCGTGCCGCCGAGCTCGACGGCCAGGCCGAGCACCCGCTGGTGCGCCTCGGCCGCCGCGGCGACCTGCGCCGGGTCGGCGGGGTCGAAGGCGATCACCGGGTGCAGGTTGCCGTCCCCGACGTGGCCGCCCGTGCCGATCGGCAGGCCGACCTGGGCCGAGACGTCGGCGAGCCGGTCCAGCAGGTCCGCGAGCCGGGTCCGGGGCACCGCGACGTCCTCGTTGATGCTGCCGCCGCGGACGGCGCGCATCGCCTGGTTGAACGACCGGCGGGCGCGCAGCAGCGCGTCCAGCCGCTCGGGCTCGTGCGCCACGTCCACGGTGAGCGCCCCGTGCGCCCGGACCACGGCCTCGTAGGCCGCGACGTCGGCGGCGCCGCGCGCGCCGGCCTCGTCGGTGATCGCGAGCAGCATCGCCGCGGCGCCGGCGGGGAGCCCGGCGTCGGGGTCGTACGCGACCAGGGCGGCCAGCACGACGTCGTCCAGCAGCTCGAGCGTCGAGGGCCGGTGCGGGCTCGCGACCACGGCGTTGGCGGCGGCGAGCGCGTCGGCGACGGTGGCGAAGGTCGCGCAGACCCCGCGGTCCGGGCCGGGCGCGGGCAGCAGGCCGAGGGTGGCCTCGGTGACCACCGCGAGCGTGCCCTCCGAGCCGACCACCAGGCCGGTGAGGTCCAGGCCGGCGACCGCCTTCACCGTGCCGGGCGCGGTGCGGACCACCGTGCCGTCCGCCAGCACCACCTCGAGCGCGCGCACGAAGTCGCGGGTCACCCCGTACTTGACGCAGCGCATCCCGCCGGCGTTGGTGGCGATGTTGCCGCCGACGGTGCTCCACGCGTACGACGCGGGGTCCGGCGGGTAGAACAGCCCCTGCGCCGCGACCGCGTCGACGAGGTCCTTGGTGACGACGCCCGGCTGCACGACGGCGACCTGGTCGACGGGGTCGATCCGGCGGATCGCGGTCATCCGGGCGGTCGACAGCAGGATCGCCCCGGGCACGGCGTTCGCGCCGCCCGCCAGCCCGCTGAGCGCGCCCTGCGGCACCACCGGGACGCCGTGCGCGTGCGCGGCGCGGAGCACGGCGGAGACCTCCGGGGTCCCCGACGGCAGCACCAGCGCGACCGGGTCGCCGGTGGGCGGGGTGGCGGAGCCGTCCCGGGCGCGGTCGCGCAGGGCCTCGGGGTCGGTCACCACGGCGTCGGCCGGCAGGGCCGCGCGCAGGTCGGCGAGCACGGCCGCGAGCGCCGCCGCCGACGGGGCGGCGGGCTCCGGGGCGCCCGGGGCCGGGTCGACCGGGGCGTCGGTGCGGGCGGTCACGGCAGCCGCACGTGGTCGGGGGTGAGCTCGGCGAGCGACCGCACGCCCAGCAGGCGCAGCGTCCGGGCGATCTCGGTGGTGAGGATCTGCCCGACGCGGTCGACGCCGCGCTCGCCGCCGGCCATCAGCCCGTACAGGTACGCCCGGCCGAGCATCACCGCCCGCGCGCCGAGCGCCACCGCCGCCACGACGTCCGCGCCGTTGCTGAAGCCGGTGTCCACGTACACCTCGGCGCGGTCGCCGACCGCCTCGACCGCCCCGGGGACGAGCGTCAGCGGCACCGGCGCGCGGTCGAGCTGCCGGCCGCCGTGGTTGGACAGCACGACGGCGTCCGCGCCCGCGCCCACGACCCGCTCGGCGTCGGCGACGGTCTGCACGCCCTTGACCACCAGCGGCCCGTCCCAGTGCTCGCGCACCCAGGCGAGGTCCTCGAGCCCGACCGTCGGGTCGAACATGTGGCTCGCGAGCTCCTCGATGGTGCCCTGCCAGGAGTCGAGCGTGGCGAACCGCAGCGGCTCGGTGGTGAGGAAGTCGATCCACCACGACGGGTGCAGCGCGCCGTCCAGCACGGTCCGGGCGCTGAGCGCCGGCGGGATGCTGAACCCGTTGCGGTCGTCCCGCAGCCGCGCGCCGCCCACCGGGACGTCCACGGTCAGCACCAGCGCCTCGTACCCGGCGTCCCGGGCGCGGGCCATCAGCTCGGTCGACGCGCCGCGGTCCTTCCAGACGTACAGGCCGAACCAGTGCCGGCCGCCCGGGGCCGCCTCGGCGACGCCCTCGATCGACGTGGTGCCCATCGTGGACAGCGTGTACGGGATGCCGGTGCGGGCGGCCGACCGGGCGACGGCGCCCTCGCCCTCGTGCTGCATCAGCCGCGTGAACCCCGTGGGCGCGTACACCAGCGGCGCGGCGGCGGGGCGGCCGAGCAGGTCCGTGGTGAGGTCCACGGTGCCGACGTCGCGCAGCACGGACGGCTGGAACTCCAGGTCGCGGAGCACCCGGCGCGCGCGGCGCAGCGACACCTCGGCCTCGGCGGCGCCGTCCACGTAGTCGAACACCGACCGCGGGGTGCGCGCCCGGGCCAGCAGCCGCAGGTCCCGGACGGTGTGCGCCCGGGACAGCCGGCGGGCCACCGGGTCCAGCTCCAGCGGGCGCATCCGCAGCAGCGGACGCAGCTCGGACCAGGTCTGCAGCCGTCGCCGCACGGGACGCCTCCTCCGCACCGGGGCCCGGCGGCTCCGGGCCCGCCCGGGCACGGTAACGCGGCGGTGCCCGCGCGCGGCCGGCCGTCTCAGGGGACCGGCACGGGCGGCGCGGTCAGCTCTCGACGGACCCGGGCCCGGCGGCCCCGTCCCCGGCGCCCTTCCCGTCGCCCTCGCGGGCCTTCTCCGCCGCCTTCTCGGCGTCCTCCCGGGCCTTCTCGGCCGCCTTCTCGGCGTCCTCCCGGGCCTTCTCCGCCGCCTTCTCCGCCGCGTCGCCGGCCTTCTCGGCCGCCTGCTCCTGCGCGCGCTCGGCCGCCTCGGCCGCCGG
>JAPSIJ010000513.1 GCA_031178805.1 Cellulomonas sp.
TCATGCGTAGTGGACCTTCCGCTGGACGAACCGCATCTGCACCGCGGTGACGGCCAGCAGCACGAGGAACAGGACCGTGGCGACCGCCGAGGCGTACCCGGCGCGGCCGTTGACGAAGCTCTCCTGGTACACGGAGTACATGAGCGTCGTGGTGGACCCGAGCGGCCCGCCCTGGGTCATCGCCTTGATGATGTCGAAGGACTGCAGCGAGGCGAGCATCATCGTCACCAGCAGGAAGAACGACGTCGGGGTGAGCAGCGGCAGGATGACCGACCGCAGCGTCCGGAAGGACGACGCCCCGTCCAGGGCCGCCGCGTCCTTGAGGTCCTGGGGCACCGACTGCAGGCCGGCCAGGTAGATCAGGGCGACGTAGCCGAGGTTCTTCCACAGGTAGACGACGATCACCATCACCAGCGGCCAGGGGCGCTCGGTGTACCACTGGGGGGACGTCGCCCCGACCCAGCTGAGCACCTCGCGCATCAGGCCGTAGCGCGGGTCGAAGATGAACAGCCAGAGGATGCCGACGGCGAACCCGGACAGCACGTACGGGGCGAACGCGACGGTCCGGGCGAACCCGCGGCCGCGGAGCTTCTGGTTCAGCAGCACCGCGAGGCCCAGGCCCAGCACCATCGCGCCGCCGACGGTCGCGACGGTGAACACGACCGTGGTCGTGACGGTCTGGCTGAACCCGCGGGAGGTGAACAGCTCGACGTAGTTGCCCAGGCCGATCTGGCGGGCGACGGGCGAGCCGAGGTTCCACTGGAGCGTGGACAGGTAGAACGACTGGATCAGCGGCCGGTAGACGAACACCAGCAGCAGGGCCACGTTCGGCCCCGCGAGCAGGAGGAACCACAGCAGCGCCGACCGGCGGCGGCGCGACTGGAGGCCGCCGCGTCGCCGGGCCGGCGTGCCCGGGGGCACGGCCGCCGGCGGCGGGGCGAGGACATCGGCAGTGGACACGGGGAGGGATCCGCTTCGGTGGAGGGGCAGGTGCGCGGGCCGCCGTCGCGGGCGGCCCCGGCAACTGTCCGTCCCCGCGCGACCCGGATCGAGCGTTCTGCGCGGACGTTCCGCGAGCCTTCCCGCGTCGTTCACCGGCGGTTCGGCGCCGCCACCTGCGCGTCAGCCGGCGGACGCCCGCCCGACCCCGGCCGGTCACCGCCCTACCCTCGTCCCGTGGCTCCTCGACCCGTGGCTCCCCCGCCCCCGGACCCCGCCGTCCGGTCCGCCGTGCGCACCGCCGTGTCCGTCTCGGTGGCCACCGGGCTGTACGGCGTCTCCTTCGGCGCGCTGTCCGTCGCCGCGGGGCTGGACCTGCCGCAGACGATGGTGCTGAGCCTGCTGATGTTCAGCGGCGGCTCCCAGTTCGCCGCGGTCGGCGTGGTGGGCGCGGGCGGCGCGGTGGGGGCGGTGGTGGCGACCGCGGGGCTGCTCGGTGCGCGCAACGGCCTGTACGGCGTGCAGGTCGCGCCGCTGCTGGGCGTGCGCGGCTGGCGGCGGCTGCTGGCGGCGCACCTGACCATCGACGAGTCCACGGCCGTCGCCACGGCCCAGCCGACCCGGGCGGCCGCGCGGGCCGGGTTCTGGTGGACGGGCGCCGGCGTGTTCGCGCTGTGGAACGCCTGCACCCTGCTGGGCGCGCTGCTCGGGGACGCGCTCGGGGACCCCCGCCGGTACGGGCTGGACGCCGCCGCGGCCGCGGCGTTCCTCGCGCTGCTCTGGCCCCGGCTGTCCGGGCCGGACGCGCGCCGGGTCCGCGCGGTGGCGGTCGCGGCCGCCGTGCTCGCGCTCGCGCTCACGCCGGTCGTCCCGGCCGGGGTGCCGGTGCTCGCCGCCGCGGCGCTCGCCGTCGTGGTCGGCGCGCTGGACCGCCCGGACGACGCGGGCGGCCCCCGGCGCGCGGACGCTCCCCCGGCGGTGACCCCGTGAGCCGGCTCGCCGTCTGGTGGGCGGTGCTCGCCGCGTCGGTCGTCGTGCTGGCGACCAAGGTGGCCGGGCACGTGGTGCCCGAGCGGCTGCTCGCCCGCCCCCGGGTCACCCGGACCGCGGCCCTGGTGACCGCGGCGCTGCTCGCGGCCCTGGTGGCCGTGCAGGCCGCGACCACGGACGGCGCGCTGGCCCTGGACGCCCGGCTCGCCGCGCTGGCGGTGGCGGGCGTCGCGCTGCTGCTGCGCGCGCCGTTCGTCGTGGTGGTGCTGCTCGCCGCGGCCACCGCGGCGCTGCTGCGCTGGCTGGGCGTGCC
>JAPSIJ010000067.1 GCA_031178805.1 Cellulomonas sp.
GCGGGCGACCGCGGTGAACAGGTAGGCGGGGATCTCCTGGTCGACGGCGCACGCGGCGTGCAGCGCGCGGGCCAGGGGGACGTCCTCGACCATCGGGACGCGGTGCTCGGTGGCCTGCTCGCGGATCTTGGCGGCCACCGCGCCCGCACCCTTCGCGGTCAGCCGCGGGGCGCCGGTGCCGGCGACGTACTTCAGGGCGACCGCGACGTGGGTCGGGTTGACGATCACCACGTCGGCGTCGGCCACCGCGGCCATCATCCGGTTGCGGCTCATCGCCATCTGCTTGGACCGGATCTGGCCTTTGACCAGCGGGTCGCCCTCGGTGCGCTTGTTCTCCTCCTTGATCTCCTGGCGGGACATGCGGGTCTGCTTGCGGTTCCGCTTCATCACCACCAGCACGTCCACCGCCGCGAGCAGCACGCCCGCCGCGATGCCCCAGATCAGGAGCTGCTTGATGCCGGAGCCGGCCACCGCGAGCATGTGCGCGAGCGGGATCCGCCCGGTGCCCATCAGCTGCGGGACCAGCGCCTGCACGGCCACGTAGAGCACCAGGCCGACCACCGCGGTCTTCAGCAGGGTCTTGGCGCCCTCCCACCAGGCCTGGCCGCCGAACAGCCGCTTGACCCCGGAGACCGGGTTGAACTGCTTGACGTTCGGCTTGAGCTTCTTCACGTGCACGCCGCCCTGGGCGACGGCGACCACGACCACCGTGAGCGCGACGACCGCCATCATCGGGCCGAGCGTGCCGACGACGGACCACAGGCCGTCGCCGAGCAGGTTCGTCACCGTGCCGGCGTCCGGCGCGGCGATCGCCTCGCGCACGGCGGCGAGCTGCTGCTGCGCGGCGCCCGACGCGCGGGAGACGGTGGTCGGGATCATCACCGCGGCCGCGGCCAGGCCGACCCAGGCGGACAGGTCCTGCGAGCGGGAGAGCTTCCCGTCCCGGTGGACCTCCTTCATCCGCTGGGCTGTGGCCTTCTCGGACTTCTCCCCCGAGTCGCCGCCGCCGCTCACGAGGCCACCGCCAGGACGGCCTCGACGGCGCGCTCGGCCAGGCCGTCCACCACGCCCGGGAGGGCGAGGTAGGCGAAGCCGGCGAACGTCAGGGTCATCAAGATCTTCAGCGGGAAGCCCATCGCGAACGCGTTCAGCGAGGGCGACACCCGGGTCAGCAGGCCCAGGCCCACGTCGGTGAGGAACAGCACCACCAGCAGCGGGCCGGCGATCTGCAGGGCGGCGAGGAACATGTCGGTCAGGCCCGTGGTGACGGCGGACGCCATCTTCGCGAGGTCCAGCCCGGCGCCGACCGGCACCGCGTCGAACGACCGCGCCAGGCCGGCGATCAGCACCTGGTAGGCGCCCGAGGCGAACAGCAGCACCAGGCAGGTCAGGTTGTAGAGCCGGGAGAACTGCGCGCCCGAGGTCATGTTCTGCGGGTCGAACGCCTGCGCGAGCTGGAAGCCGCCGAACAGGTCGATCAGGTTGCCCGCGGCCTGCACCGCCGAGAACACCAGCGAGACCAGGAACCCGAGCGCGGCCCCGACCACGGCCTCCAGCACCAGCGCCCCGACGAACTGCCCCGTCGACACCGTCGCCGCCACGTCCAGGCGGGGCAGCACGGCCAGCGCGAGGCCGACCGAGAGCATCGCCTTGACGGCGCCGGGGATGCCGCGGTGCGCGAACGGCGGCGCCACCAGGAAGAAGGCGGCGAACCGCACGCCCGCGAGCATCGCGGTCTGCACGGAGACCAGGGACAGGGTCAGGTCCATCGCGCGTCAGCCGCCCAGCAGGGTGGGGATGCGCTCGAAGAGCTCGTGGGTGAAGGACACCAGCTCGGCGATCATCCAGTGCCCGCAGACCAGCAGCGCCACGGCGGCGGCGATGGCCTTCGGCACGAAGGACAGCGTCACCTCCTGGATCTGCGTCACGGACTGCACCAGGGAGACCGCGAAGCCGACGACCAGCGCCGTGATGAGCACCGGGGCGGAGAGCTTGGCGGCGACGATCATCGCGTCGAGGCCGATGTCGAGGACGGCGGCGGTGTCCATCAGCCGCCCCCGCCCGACGCGGCGCCGATCAGGGCGGTGACGATCAGGCCCCACCCGTCGACCAGCACGAACAGCAGCAGCTTGAACGGCAGCGAGACCATGACGGGCGGCAGCATCATCATGCCCATGCTCATCAGGACCGAGGACACGACCAGGTCGATGACGAGGAACGGGATGAAGATGACGAACCCGATGATGAAGGCGGAGCGCAGCTCCGAGAGCATGAACGCCGGGATCAGGGTGAGCATCGGCACCGACGCGGCGTCCTCGGGGTTCGGCCGGTCGGCCGCCCGGGTGACGAGCGCGAGGTCCTGCTCGCGGGTGTGGCCGAGCATGTACTCGCGCAGCGGGGCGGAGCCGGCGTCGAGCGCCGTCTGGAAGTCCATGCCGCCGTCGAGGTAGGGCTGCACGGCGACGGTGTTCACGTCGGACAGCACCGGCGCCATCACGAACAGGCTGAGGAACAGGGCGAGGCCCGCGATCACCTGGTTCGGCGGCACGGTCGTCAGACCGAGGGCGTTCCGGGTGAGGGACAGCACCACGAAGATCTTGGTGAAGCCGGTCATCATCAGCAGCAGCGACGGGGCGACCGACAGCAGGGTGATGCCGATCAGCACCACGATCGAGCTGCTGGGCGTGCCGTTCACGCCGTTGATGGACACCGACACCTCGCCGCTGCCGGGGTCGGCGGGCGCGGCCGGGGCGGCCGGGTCGGTGGGCGGGGTGACCGCGGCGTGCGCGGAGCCGGTGCCGAGCAGCAGCAGCGCGACCGCGAGGCCGAGCACGGCCAGCAGGACGAGCGGCCAGCGCCGGGTGGCGGCGGTGCGCGGCACGGCGGTGCGGGGGGCGAGGTCGGTGGTCACCGGCGCACCGTCCGCTCGCGCAGCGCCGCGACGGCCTGCTTCCAGGTGGACGGCGACAGCACGGAGCCGTGCAGCGCGCCGCCGGGGACGGAAGCGGGGGCGGCCGTGGTCGGGGTCGTGGACACCGTGTCGTGCGGGGCGAGCAGGTCCTCGTCCGACGACGTGTCCACCGTGGACACGGTCACGGAACCGGTCGCCCCACCCTCGCGGGACACCGTGGACACCACGGGCACAGTGGGCGCCGCGGGCACAGTGGACGCCGTGGGCACGGTCGCCGGGGCGCCCGGCGCCGGGGACGCCGTGGCGTCGCGCTCGGCGGCGGCCAGCACGTCCGCGAACCCGCCGGCGGCCGGCGTGGTCCGGACGGTGGTGGTGCGGGGGGTGCGCGGGGTGCGCGGGCCGCGGGGCGTCGGGAGCACCGCGGCGGCCAGGGCGCCGAGGGTGGTGGGGACGCCCGCGGCCGGGGCGCCGCCCGCCGCGCCGGTGAGCGGGGTGGTGAGCGGGGCGGTGAGCGGGGCGGCCGGCTCGGCCGGGGCCGGGGCCAGCTCGGTGAGCATCGTGACGCTCTGCTCGCCGTAGCCGAGCAGCAGCCGGCGGTTGCCGACCGCGACCACGGCCACGCCGGCGTGCCGGCCGAGCGCCTGGCGCCCGACCAGCTCGACGGCCGGGCCGGCGGGCCGGCGACGGCCCTTGCCCCACCCGGCGCGGCGCGCGAGGACCCAGATGAGCCCGATCACGCACGCGAGCGCCAGGAGGACGCGCAGGCCCAGGACGAGGGTGTCCATCAGATGGTGCCGTCCTCGCGCGCGATCTCCGTGATCCGGATGCCGAACTCCTCGTCGATCACGACGACCTCGCCGCGGGCGATCAGGCGCCCGTTCACCATGACGTCGGCCGGGCTGCCCGCGGCGCGGTCCAGCTCCAGGACGGCACCCGGCGTGAGCTCCAGCACCTGGCGGACCGGCAGCTTGGTGCGGCCGAGCTCGGCGGTCAGCGTCATCTCGACGTCGTAGAGCACGTTCAGGCTGGCGCGCTGGGTCGGGACGCCGGGCGCCTTCGCGGACGGCTCGCTGCGCACGCGCAGGCCGAACCACGCCTGCACGCCCTCGTCGGTGGTGAGCGCGACCAGGTGCGCGTCGGCGGGCAGCGCGTCGGCGACCGTCTCGGTGCGGGCGGCCTCGAGGACGCCGGCGCCGAGCTCGGCGACCGCGGCCTCCAGGGCCGGGCGCAGGGCGGCGGCCAGGTCCAGCGGGCTGCCGTCGGGGGCGCCGGCGGCGAGGGCCTCGCGGACCGCCTCGTCGGCGACCAGCACCACGTCGGCGCTGTTCGGGCCGACGAAGGACGCCACGACGGCGAGCGCGCCGGGCTCGGGGCGCTGGCCGGCGGGGGCCGGGGCGGGCACGAGCGGGGCGACGGCGGGCAGCAGGCGCGCGGCGGCCGTGGCGGCGGCGAGCGCGACGGCCGCGTCGGTGGTCTCGGCGGTGGGGACGGCGTTCATCAGGGCTTCTCCTCGACGGTGACGACCATGCAGGCGAGTCGGGAACCGTTGTTCCCCGCGGCGGCTCGCGCGAGCACGACGCCGTCCACCACCACGTCGAGCGGCTGGGACGACGGGTGGGACAGGGGGACGACGTCGCCGACGGACAGGCCGACGACGTCGCGGGGGCGGACGACGACCGGCGCGAACCGGACGGCGACCTCGACGGGCACGTCCTCGACGGCGGCCTCCAGGTCCAGGACGGCGAGCTCGTGGGCCCGCTGGTCGTCGCCGGACCGGCCGCTGGCGCCGTCGGCCTGGCGGACGGCGCCGAGCAGCAGCTCGGCCGGGAACATCACGGTCGCGACGTCCTCCCGCTCGCCGGCGCGCATCTGGAAGGTGGCGACGAGCACCGCGTCGGAGGCCGGGACGGCCTGCACGAACTGCGGGTTGTACTGGACGGACCGCAGGGTCACGTCGAGCGGCGTCAGGGACGAGAACGCGTAGCCGAGGTCGCCCAGGGCGGCCTGCATCACGCCGCGGACCAGGGTGAGCTCGATCTCGGTCAGCTCGCGGTCCTCGCGGGCGTCGCCCGTGCCGGGGCCGCCGAGCAGGTAGTCGATCCACACCATCGTGGTGCTCACGGGCACCTGGATCACGGCGGTCTGCCGGGTCTGCTCGATGGTGCACAGCATCATCGCCGTGGTGCCCGGCAGGCCGCGCACGTACTCGTCGTAGGACTGCAGGGACAACCCGTCGAGGGTGACCTGCGCCATGACGCGGAGCCGGGCGGTGAGCTGGTTGCCCCACTGCCGGGCGAACGTCTCGAAGGCCATCTCGAGCACGCGGGCGTGCTCGCGGGCCATCGTCATGGGCCGGCGGAAGTCGTAGGGCTCGGGCACGTGCGTGCGCCGCCGGGAGCGCGCGGGGGCCTGACCCGTGGTGTGGACCGTCACGCCCACCCTCATCGGCGCGCGAACGGGTGATGTGAGGGGCCCGCACGCGGAACTTTCGCCGCCGTACCTCCACCCGCGGCCCCTCGTGGGCCGGCCTGCGGCGGAGCGATGTGGCGCCCTCCGTGGCGCCGTGGTTCGCCGTCCCGCGTCACCCCAGGTCAGGGGCGCGCGGGACGGCCGGACTCCTCGGGCGTCGCCGCCCGGGGGGTCACTGCGTGACGTAGTTCGTCAGATAGACGTCCATCACCTCACCGTGGTAGAGCTCCTCGACCTGGTGCAGGAACTCCTGCTTGAGGGACTCGCGCGTCGCGGGGTCGCTGACCTCCGCGACGGTGCGGCCCGAGAACAGGGCGATGGCGGCGTCGACCGCCTTGCCGGGGTCGGGGTCGCCGTGCCCGCCGGCCTCCACCGTCATCTGCAGGGAGAACCCGAGGCGCAGGTAGTGCCCCTGGGCGAGGTTCAGGCTGATCGGCTCGACCGCCACGACGGCGCCGGGCTCCGGCTCGGGCTCGGCCGCCTCCGCGTCGCCGCCGCCCATCCCCAGGAAGACGTACGCCGCGGCGCCCGCCACGACCACCACCGCGCCGAGGATGAGGAAGAGCTTCTTCTTGCTCTTCTTCTTCTCCGGCTCCGGCTCGGGCGCGGGCGCCTCCTTGGCGGCGCCGCCGCCGATCTTGCCGGCGCCGATCTTCTGGCCGCCGCCGACCACTCGCTGCTCGATGGGCATGTCCCTAGCTCCCTGTTCCGCTCGCTGCCACCGCCGGCAGCAGGGCGCGCACCGCCTCGGGTGCCGCGCTCAGAATGACCATGTCGACCCGCCGGTTGGCGGTCATCGCGTCCGGGCCCGTCCCGCCGACGAGGGGTCGGGTGTCCCCGTAGCCCACCGCCTGGATGCGGGTGCCCGGCATGCCGTCGGCCTCCACGAGGTGCCGCAGCACCTGGGTGGCCCGGTCGGACGACAGCTCCCAGTTGGTCGCGTACCGCCCGGAGATCGGGACCGTGTTGGCGTGGCCCTCGACCGAGATCTGCTCCTGCAGCGCCACCAGCGTGGGCGCGGCGACGTCCAGCACCTGGTTCGCCGTGGGGGTCAGCTGCGCCGAGCCCTGGGCGAAGAACACGTCGTCGGCGACCAGGCCGAGCACGAGGCCGCGCTCGTCCACCCGGAACCGGACGGCGTCCTGCAGCCCCTGGCTGGTCAGGGCCGCGAGGATCTGGTCCTTCACCTGCTCCAGGTGCGCGACCTCCGCCTGCGCGGCGGCGAGGACGGCGGCGTCGACGCCGGCCTGGTCCTGCTCGGTCTCCGGCGACGGGTTCGACGCCTGCATCCCGAGGCCCTGGTCGGCGTCCACGACGCCGGCCGTGCCGGTGTCCGGGGCGTCGGCCGCGGCGCTCGTGCCGTCCAGCACGCCGGCGCTGCCCTCCAGGGCGGCGCTCGTCACGGAGCCCTCGCCGAAGCCCTCCGCCAGGGAGGACCGCAGGGCGATGTACTTCTCCTGGTCCACCTGGCTGATCGCGAACAGCACGATGAACAGCGCCATCAGCACGGTGATCATGTCGGAGTAGGACACCAGCCACCGCTCGTGGTTGACGTGCTCCTCCTCGTGCCCCCCGCGCCGGCCGCGACCGCGGCCGCCGGAGCTCACGCCGCTTCCTTCTCGGCGGGCGCCTCCGGCAGCAGGCTGCGCAGCCGCTCGCCGACCAGGCGCGGGTTGGCGCCGGCCTGCACGGCCAGGAGGCCCTCGAGGGTCACCTCCATCTGCGAGCACTCCAGGTCGGAGAACCGCTTGATGCGGGCGCCGAGCGGCAGCCAGACCACGTTCGCCGACAGGATGCCCCAGAGGGTCGCGACGAACGCGGCGGCGATGGAGTGGCCGAGCGAGGCCGGGTCGGACAGGTTCTCGAGCACGTGCACCAGCGAGATGACCGTGCCGATGATGCCGATGGTCGGCGCGTAGCCGCCCATGTCGGCGAAGTACTTGGACCAGACCTTCTCGCGGCTGCGCTTGGTCGCGATCTTGTCCTCCAGGATCATCCGGAGGTCGTCGGGGTCGGTGCCGTCGATCGCCGCCTGCAGGCCGCCCCGCAGGAACGGGTCGTCGATGTCCTTGGCGGCGTCCTCGAGGGCCAGCAGGCCCTCGCGGCGCGCGCGGTCGGCCAGGTCGACCAGCGTGTCGACGGTGGTCGTCGGGTCCGGCACCTTGCTCATCAGGGCGCGGGGCACGGCCTTGAAGGACTCGATGACGTCCTTCACGGTGTGGCCGGCGATGCCGACGCCGATCGTGCCGACCCACACCAGCAGCAGCGGTGCGGGCAGGAAGATGGACATCGGGTCGGCGCCCTCCATGAGGAGGGCCCCGAAGATCGCGCCGAAGGCGACGACCAGCCCGATGAAGCCGGCGGGATCCATCAGCGGCTCCTCGGTCGCAGGGGGACAGGGTCGGCGAGCGGCTGGTCGCGCTCGCCCTCGTCGGCGGTACCCGGGACCGCGCCCTCGGCGGGGGCGTCCCGGACCAGCTCGACGGTGGGGCTCGGCGAGGCCTGGATCTCCTGGGCACGGGCCAGGAGGTGCGCGCGGTGCTCGTTGACCCGCGCGATGACCTCGGCCATCGACTCGCGGACGATGTACTTCGTCCCGTCGATGAGGGTCAGGATGGTGTCGGGCGCGCTGTCGACGCGCTGGAGCAGGTCGGGATTGACCCCGAACTGGGCCCCGTTCAGGCGCGTCACGATGATCACAGCGGTGTCCCGTCCCTGGTGGTGCGTGTGCGGCAGGCTGCGCCGCGGCGGCCCTTCCGTGGGCCGCTCACCCTTTCCCATCGGCCGCCGGGCCCCTCGGCTGAGGGATCCCGGCGGCCGGGGAGCGGGTGGAGAGGGCCCCGGGCGGCGTCAGCGCTTGAGGTTGACGAGCTCCTGCAGGACCTCGTCCGAGGTGGTGATCACGCGGGAGTTCGCCTGGAAACCGCGCTGGGCGATGATCAGCTGCGTGAACTCCGTGGACAGGTCCACGTTGCTCATCTCGAGCGAGCCGGAGGACAGCGTGCCGCGGCCGCCGGTGCCGGCGGCGCCCACCTGGGGGTCGCCGGAGTTCACCGTGGTGGTGAACAGCGAGCCGCCGGCCTTGGACAGGCCCGAGGGGTTGGTGAACGAGGCCATCGCGATCCGGCCGAGCGCCTGCTTCAGGCCGTTGCTGAACGAGCCGGTGATGGTGCCGTCCGAGCCCAGCGAGAACGACTCGAGGATGCCGGAGGCGTAGCCGTCCTGCTTCTGCGCGGCGACGGTGTCGACGCCGGCCAGGCCGGTCACGCCGGACAGGTCGACGGTGACGGCGCCGAGCGCGAAGCTCTGCGTGCTGGTGAGGTTGCCCGCCGCGTCGAAGGTCATCGCCTCGGTGCCCGTCGCCGGGTAGCTGGCGGTGCCGTCCGTGGCGGACATCGTCCAGCCGGTGGCGCCCTTGGTCAGCGTGAGCTCGATCTCGCGCTCGTTGCCGATCGCGTCGTACGCCTTCACGGCGACGGTCTTGACCGTGCCGTCCTTGGCGTCGGCCTGCAGGTTGCCCGCGAACGGCGCGGTGGTGGTGGCCTTCGCCGGCATCACGGTGCCGACGCCGACGCGGATGTCGCCCACGGCGGCACTGGTGTCGATGACGCCGTTCTCCGCGGCCCAGCCCTGGACGATCGCCCCGTCGCCCGGCAGCACCATCTGGCCGGTCGAGTCGAAGTCGAACGAGCCGGCGCGCGTGTAGAACTGCTGCGTGCCCTGGCGCACGACGAAGAAGCCGTCGCCGGAGATCATCATGTCGGTGCTGCGGCCGGTGAGCTGCGCGGCGCCCTGCGTGAAGTTGGTCGTGATGCCGGCGACCTGCACGCCGAGGCCGACCTGCGCCGGGTTCGCGCCGCCGACGCCGTCCTGAGCGCCGGTGGCGCCGGTGAGCATCTGGCTCAGCGTGTCCTGGAACTGGATCTGCGACGCCTTGAACCCGGTGGTGTTCACGTTCGCGATGTTGTTGCCGGTGACGTCGAGCATCGTCTGGTGGCTGCGCAGACCGCTGATGCCGGAGAAGAGGGAGCGGAGCATGGTGGTTCCCTTCGGGGTGGTGGTGCGGGACCGCGGTCAGGCGGTGGTGGTGGGGGTGCCGGCGGCCGGCGCGGCGGGGGTGGCCGGGGTCGCGGGGGCGGACCCCGCGGGCCGGACGCCGCCGATCGCGTCGAGCGGGATCGTGGTGGTGCCGACGGTGAGCACCGGCACGGACTGCGAGTAGTCGACGGAGTCGACGACGCCGCTCTGGGCCTTGCCCGCGGCGTCGGTCCAGGACACCTGCTGGCCGACCAGGTCGGCGGAGGCCATCCGCATCTGCAGCGCGAACTGCTCGCGGGACGACGCCTGGATCTCCGAGAGGGACTCCATCATCGACAGCTGCGTGGTCTGCGCCATCATGTCGCTGGTGTCCATCGGGCTGCTGGGGTCCTGGTTGGACAGCTG
>JAPSIJ010000514.1 GCA_031178805.1 Cellulomonas sp.
ACGCCACGCGGACGGGCGCATCGGACGCAGGCCCCCGTGCTCGATACTGGGGCGGCTCGACGCGCTCCCGGGTGACCAGGCACGTCGCGGCGCCCCCACCCCCCTCCCGAGGAGCCCGTCCGCGTGACCACGAACGAGCCCGGCGACGTCCCGCCGCCGCCGACCGCCCCGCTCCCGCCGTCCACGGAGCCCGCTCCCGACGCCGCGACACCCCCGCCCACGGCGCCGTCCGCGCCGGTCTTCGGCGCACCGGCGGCACCCGCCCCGGACGCGGACCTCGCCCCCGCGGCCCCCTACGGCGCGACCCCGACGACCCCGCTGCCGCCCGCCGCGGCCGCGGCACCGTCCGCCCCGTCGTCCCCGGTCAACCCCTTCGCCCCGCCCGGACCCGGCGCGGGCACGCCAGCCGCCGCCCCGTACGGTGCCCCGGCGATCCCGACCGCCCCGGGTGCCGCCCCGGCCTACGGCCCCCCGCCGACGCCCGGCGCCCCGCCGGCCGCGCCCTACGGCGCTCACCCCGGCGCCGGCGCGCCGCACGGCGCACCCCTGCCGTACCTGACGCCCGGCACCGGCCAGCCCGGCGGCTTCCCGCCCGCCGGGCCGCAGCCCGCGGGCAAGGGCATGGCGATCACCGCGCTGGTGCTGGCGGGCGTCGCGCTGCTGCTCAGCTGGGTGCCGCTGGTGAACTTCCTCGCCGGCGCGCTCGCGGTCGCGGGCCTGGTCGTGGGCGTCGTGGCGCTCGTCAAGGGGCGTCCCGGCCGCGGGCTGGCGATCGGCGGCGTCATCCTCGCCGTCGTGTCGGTGGGCATGGTGATCGCGTCGCAGGCGGTGTACGCGCGGATCTTCGGCGAGTTCGTCGAGCAGGTCGAGCAGTCCACGGTCGACCCCTACGACGAGTGGCCCGCGGACCCGTCGCCCGACCCGTTCGCCGAGGGCGACGACCCGTCCACGGAGGCGCCGGAGGCCCCCGAGGCACCGCTGGTCGCCGGCTTCGACCAGGCGTTCACCTACGACGACGGCCTCACCGTGACGGTCGGCTCGCCGCAGCCGTTCACGCCGTCGGGCACCGCCGTCACCGGCCCCGCCGGCGAGCACCTGCGCATGACCGTGACGATCCAGAACGGCACGTCGGCCGACTTCGACCCGATGATGTTCCTCGCCAGCGGGACGTCGGCGGGTGCCGAGGCGGAGCAGATCTTCGACTTCGAGAACGACCTGGACACGCCGCCGCCGGGCGCCGTGCCGCCGGGCGGGAGCGTCTCGTTCGACGTCGCGTACACGGTCCCGGACCGCGCGACGTTCGCGCTCGAGGTGAACCCGAGCTTCCTGACGTACAAGCCGTTCGTCGTCAGCGCCGGCTGACACCACGCACGCCACGACGGCGCCGCGGACACTCCGTCCGCGGCGCCGTCGTCGTCCGGGCCCGTCGTCGTCAGCGGCGCGGTCGTCGCCCCGGCCCGTCGTCCTCCGGGCCCGCACCGTCCACCGTCCCCCTACGCCCGCTTGCGCAGCGCCAGCACCGCCCCCACCACCGACGCCACGCACCACGTGAGCAGCACGGCGAGCGAGCGCCCGGGCATGGTGAACGTCTCGGCGGCGAGCCCGGCGCGGACCAGCTCGGCCATCGGCTCGATGGGCAGCCAGGCGTGCACGTCCTGCAGCCAGCCGGGCATGCGCTCGGCCGGGTAGGAGACGGGCGAGAACAGCAGGACGACGAACACGAGCGCCTGCGTGAGCAGCTGGGCGAGCGCGGGCGGCAGCAGGGACGCCATCGCGTACCCGACGGACGCGGCCGTGAGCGACACCAGGAGCGTCGCGGGCACGAGCCACGGCGCGAGCGTCAGGTCGACGCCGAAGCGCCAGACGCCGACGAGGACGCCGAGCACCATGCCCGGCAGCGCGAGCAGCGTCCACACCAGCAGGTCGGCGACGAGGAACGCGGTGCGCGGCACCGGCAGCGTGCGCAGCCAGTCGAGGCTGCCCTCGGTGCGCGACTGCGACAGCAGCTGCGGCGTGAGCACGAGGCCGATGGTGATGAGCGTGATGGTCGGCGCACCGGTGGCCAGGTAGAGCGCCGTGACGGGGTCGGGGTCGCCGACGAGCAGGCCGTACCCGATGACGGTCGCGACGGCCATGAACGCCTGCACCACGACCATGAGCGGCAGGAACTGCGTCTGCCGGCGGAACTGCCACTGCGCGAGCAGCAGCGTCTGCTGGACGGCGGTCATGCCGGCACC
>JAPSIJ010000515.1 GCA_031178805.1 Cellulomonas sp.
TGGTGGGCTGTGCTGCTGCTGGCGCTCGCGACGACAGTGACGATCGAGACGGTGCAGCGCGCGGTGCCCGACCGCGTCCCCACCGTCCAGGACGTCGTGATGAACACGCTCGGCGGGGCGGTCGGCCTCGCGCTGCTGGCGTGGTGGGTGGCGCGGCACCGCGACGTCACCCCCTGACGCGCGGCCACGGACCGGAATCACCCGCCCGAAACGGACGAATCGCCTCTACCGTCGCAGGATGGCACAGGGGGGAACCGGCCGGCTCGCGGCGATCGACGTCGTCCGCGGGTTCTGCATCGTGAGCATGGTGACCGGGCACCTCGCGCCGCAGAGCAGGGTCAGCTACGCGCTGCACCAGGTGCCGGCGTTCGACGGCGCGTCGGGGTTCGTGCTGCTGTCCGGGCTGGTGCTCGGGATCGTGCAGAGCCGGCGGCTCACGACCCGCGGGCTCGCCGCCGTGGAGCGCAAGAGCGCCCGGCGCATCGGCGTCATCTACGTCGCGCAGGTCTCGCTCGGGCTGCTGGCGGTGGCCGCCGCGGCCGTCGCGACGACCGAGCACCGCAACCTGCACCCGGCGGGCACGTCGACGGCCGAGGCCGTGTGGCGGGTGCTGACCCTGCAGGCGGCGCCGCCGGCGGGCAGCGTGCTGCGGCTGTACGTGGTGCTGCTGGCCCTCGCGATGGTCGCGTACGTGCTGCTGGCCCGCGGGCGCACGGCGGCGGTGCTGGCCGGGTCGGCCGCGCTGTACGGCGTCGGGTACCTGGTGCCGCACCTGACGTCGTTCCGCAGCTACTCCGGCGAGCTCGGTGCCAACTGGGCGACGTGGCAGCTGCTGCTGGTGGTGGCGCTGGTGGTCGGGTGGCACTGGGCGCCCGCGCGGATCGGCGAGCGGCTGCTGGCGCGCCCGCTGCTCGTGACCGCGGTGACCGGCGCGCTGGTCGCCGCCGCGTGGGCCGGCGAGCGCGTGGCGCCGGCGCTGTACGACAAGACGATGTTCGGGCCCGCGCGGGTGCTCAACGCGTTCGCGGTGGTGACGCTGCTGTTCGTCGTGGTGTCGCGGCTGCTGGAGGTGGTGCCGCGCGCTGCGTTCCGCCCCGTCGAGGTCATCGGCACGCGGAGCCTGGACTCGTACGTGATCCAGGCGGGCGTCGCGGTGGTGGTGCCGAGCTTCTTCGCGGACTGGAGCGACGTGGCGCTCGGGGTGGCGCTGGCGACGCTCGCGCTGTGCTGGGGCTGGGCGGAGCTGCGGCGGTGGCGCCCGTGGGCGCGGGCCGGTGTGGTGTCCGCGGGGCCGCGGCCGGTCGACGTGGTGCCGGGGGTCGTCGCCGTCGGGGCGGACCCCGTGGTGCCGCTGGGGCCCGTCAGCCGGCCGCACGAGGAGGTGCGGCCGGCTGACGGTCGGGGCTGACGGACGGCTAGATGCCGACGGCGTCCTGGATGGGGCCGAGGGCGAAGTAGACGACGAACGCGCCCGCCGCGACCCACATCAGCGGGTGCACCTGGCGCGCCTTGCCGAGCGCGAGCTTCAGCACGACGAACGCGATGAAGCCGGCGCCGATGCCCGTGGTGATCGAGTACGTGAACGGCATGAGCGCGAGCGTGAGGAACGCGGGGATCGCGATCTCGGGCGACTTCCAGTCGAGGCCGGCGACCTGCGTGACCATGAGGAAGCCGACGACGACCAGCACGGGCGCGGCGGCCTCGGACGGGACCATCGCGACGAGCGGCGACAGGAACGTCGCGAGCAGGAACGCGATGCCGGTGACGACGGACGCGAGGCCCGTGCGGGCGCCCTCGGCGACGCCGGACGTGGACTCGACGTAGGCGGTGTTGGACGACACCGAGCCCATGCCACCGGCGACGGCGCCGAGCGAGTCGACGAGCAGGATCTGCTTGGAGCGGGGCGGGTTGCCGCCCTCGTCGAGCAGGCCGGCCTCGGAGCCGACGGCGACCATGGTCCCCATCGTGTCGAAGAAGTCGGCGAGCAGGATCGCGAAGACGAGCAGCGCGACCGCGAGGATCCCGATCTTGGGGACGGCGCCGAACAGCGAGAACTGACCGAGCAGCGACAGGTCCGGCACGGACGCGAGCGAGTCCGGCAGCGCCGGCACGTTCTGGTGCCAGCCGGTCGGGTTCTCGCCCTGCGCCGAGTCGCCGACCTCGGCGACGGCCTCGACGATCACGGCCAGCACGGTGGTGGCGACGACGGCGATGAGCAGGCCACCGCGCACGCGCC
>JAPSIJ010000516.1 GCA_031178805.1 Cellulomonas sp.
TCGAGGCGGCGCGCGTCGACGGCGCCGGGCACGTGAAGATCTTCTTCCAGGTGCTGCTGCCGCTGCTGGTGCCGGCCATCGCGGCGTTCGGCATCTTCCAGTTCCTGTGGGTGTGGAACGACCTGCTCGTCGGCCTGACCTTCGCGGGCACGGGCTCCCGGCCCCTGACCGTGGCGGTCGCCGAGATGGCGGGCTCCCGCGGCGGGGACTGGCACGTGCTCACGGCGGGCGCGTTCATCTCGATGATCGTGCCGCTGATCGTGTTCATCTCGCTCCAGCGCTACTTCGTCCGCGGCCTGCTCGCGGGCTCCGTGAAGGGGTAACCCGCCCCGAGGGCGCACGAGACACCGCCAGGGCGCACGAGAACGTGTGCGCCCTGGCGGTGTCTCGTGCGCCCTCGCGCGACCGTAGAGTGCGCGGACGGGAGCGGAGCGGGGCGAGCCAGGGGAGTGTGCAGGGGTGCAGAGCGGGGTGCCGGCGCCGGCGCTGTTCCTGGTGTCCGGGCTCGCGCAGTACGGGGGCGCGGCGCTCGCCGTGGCGCTGTTCGCGACGCTGACCTCGCCGACCGTCGCCTGGCTGCGGATCGCCGCCTCGGCGCTGGTGCTGCTCGCCTGGCGGCGGCCGTGGCGCGCGCGGTGGACCCGGGCCGACCTGGGCGCCGCGGCGGCGTTCGGCGTCGTGCTGGCCGCGATGAACGTCTCGTTCTACGTCGCCATCGACGTGCTGCCGCTCGGCACGGCGGTGGCGATCGAGTTCCTCGGGCCGGTGGCCGTCGCCGCGGTGACGGGCCGGACCTGGCGGGAGCGGCTCGGCATCGTCGTCGCGGCGGCCGGCGTGGTCGCCCTCGCGGGCGTGGAGCTGACCGGCGGCGGCGAGGACTCCGTGCGGGGGCTGGTCGCGATCGGCCTCGCGGCGGCGTTCTGGGCGGGGTACATCCTGCTCGGCCGCCGGGTCGCCCAGGGCGCGCGCCGGCCGGCGGGCGCCGTGGACGCCGGCCCCGCCCCGGACCGGCCGGACGGCATCACGTCGCTGGCGGTCGGGATGACGGCGGGCGCCCTGCTCGGCGCGCCGTTCCTGGCCGGTGCCGCGGCGCCGGTGCTGCACGACGGGCGCCTCGCCCTGACCGTGCTCGGCATCGCGGTGCTGTCGTCCGTGGTGCCGTACGCCATCGAGCAGGTGGTGCTCCGGCGGGTCACGGCGGCGACGTTCGCGGTGCTCCTCGCCATGCTCCCGGCGACCGCCGCCGTGGTGGGCGCCGTCGCGCTGCGGCAGCTGCCGCACGGCTGGGAGGTCGTCGGCCTGGTGTGCGTGTCGGTGGCGATCGTGCTGACCGCGACGCGGCGGACGCCCGCGGCGCCGGTGCCCGGGCCCGAGGGCTAGAGGTACTGCCCGGGACCGGGGTCGGCACCGGGCGCGACGGGACCGCCCGGCCGGCCCGGCCCGGGCGCGGGCTGGCCGCCCGGCAGGGCGCGGCGCATCTGCGACAGCTGTGCCTGGGCGGCGACCTGCTGCGCGACGAGCGCCGTCTGGATGCCGTGGAACAGGCCCTCCAGCCAGCCGACCAGCTGGGCCTGCGCGATCCGCAGCTCCGCGTCGCTGGGCGTCTCCTCGTCGGCGAACGGCAGCGTGATCCGGTGCAGCTCCTCGACGAGCTCGGGGGACAGGCCGTCCTCGAGCTCGCGCAGCGACCGCTCGTGCACCTCGGCGAGCCGGGCACGGGCGGCGTCGTCCAGCGGGGCGCTGCGCACCTCGTCCAGCAGCTGCTTGATCATCGTGCCGATCCGCATCACCTTCGCGGGCTCGCCGACCACGCCGCCGGCGCCCTCGGCCTGCTCGGCGGGCTCCTCGCCCTCGCGGGGGGTGCCGGCCGACGCGGCGGGGTCGTCACCGCCGACGACGACGATGCGCGGGACGGGTGCTCCGGAGCTCCTCGGGTCGCTCATGCCCGCCATCCTGCCCCGCGCGGCCCGCCGGGGCACCCCGGTCCGGTGCCGTTCAGGGCACCAGCAGCACCTTGCCGAACACCTCGCCGGAGTCGAGCAGGCGGTGCGCGTCGCCGGCGCGGTCCAGGGGCAGCCGGGCGTGCACGACCGGGCGCAGCCGGCCGTCGTCCAGCATCGGCCAGGCGTGCGCCCGCACGTCGGCCACGATCCGCTCCTTCTCCGGCAGCGGCCGGGCGCGCAGCGTCGTGCCGATGACGCTGGCCCGCCGGGCCATCAGCAGGCCGAGGTC
>JAPSIJ010000517.1 GCA_031178805.1 Cellulomonas sp.
GTGTCGGTGCGGCTGCCGGAGTCGGTCACGACCGACAACTTCACGCAGATCCTCACCTGGGAGGCCACGTTCCGGCCGCTGTGGAACTCGACGGTGCTGTCCGGCGGCACGGCGGTGCTCACGGTGCTCGCGTCGGTGCTGGCCGCCTACCCGCTGTCCCGCTACCAGATGCGGTTCCGCAAGCCGTTCCTCTACGCGATCCTGTTCGGCACCTGCCTGCCGATCACCGCGATGATGGTCCCGGTCTACGCGCTGTTCGTGAACCTGGGCCTGCTGGACTCGATGCCCGGCACGGTGTTCTTCCTGGCCGCCACGTCGCTGCCGATGGCGATCTGGATGACCAAGAACTTCATGGACTCCGTCCCGGTGTCCCTGGAGGAGGCGGCCTGGGTGGACGGGGCCGGCTCGATGACCGCGCTGCGCCGCGTGGTCGTGCCCCTGATGCGGCCCGGCATCGCCGTGGTGTTCATCTTCGTGTTCACGCAGGCCTGGGGGAACTTCTTCGTCCCGTTCGTGCTGCTGTTCTCGCCCGGCAACCAGCCGGCGGCGGTGGCCATCTACTCGTTCTTCGGCACCTACGGCACGGTCGCCTACGGCCGGCTCGCCGCCTTCTCGATCCTCTACTCCGTCCCCGTCCTCGTGCTGTACCTGCTGGTGCAGCGGTTCTCCGGGGGCTCGTTCGCCATGGCCGGGGCCGTCAAGGGCTGACGCCCCGCCCGCCCCACCCGCGCCGATCCCACCACCCGTCACCCGACCCCCGGGAGGTCACCCATGCCCGTCGACGCCGACGCCGCCCGCGTCATCCAGCGCGTGCAGCGGTTCCTGCACGAGCGCCTCACCCCCGCCCTGGTCGCCGCCCGCGCGCCGCTCGACGTCACCGCGTGGACGGTGCCGGGCGAGCCCGTGCCGTTCGCCGAGGCGGTGGGGCAGGAGTACGTCGCGGCCGGCCCCGGCACGCCGTGGGGCGCGCCGTGGAGCACGACGTGGTTCCGGATGCGGGGCGCGGTGCCCGACGGCTGGCTGACGTCGCCGGCGGTCGCCGCGGGGCGGCACGCGGTGGAGCTGGCGATCGACCTGGGGTTCACCACCACCCAGCCCGGGTTCCAGGCCGAGGGGCTGGTGCTCCGGCCGGACGGCGTCGCGGTCAAGGGGCTGTCCCCGCGGAACCAGGCGGTGCCGTGGTCCGAGCCGGCCGTCGACGTGTTCGTCGAGGCCGCGGGCAACCCGGACGTCGGCAGCAGCACCTGGTACGGGCCGACGCCGCTGGGCGACCCGCGCACGGCCGGCACCGACCCGCTGTACGCGCTGCGGTCCGCCGAGGTGGTGCTGCGCGACGTCGAGGTGTGGGAGCTGTGGCAGGACCTGCTCGCGGTGCAGGGGCTGGTCGAGGTCACCGACCCGGGCTCCACCCGGTACGCCCGGGCGCTGCGCGCGCTCGACCACGTGGTGGACGCCGTCGACCCGTTCGACGTGGCCGGGACCGCGGGCGCCGGCCGCGCCGTGCTGCGCCCCGTGCTGGCCGTCCCGGCCGGCGAGGGCGGCCACCGGGTGCTGGCGACCGGGCACGCGCACATCGACTCCGCCTGGCTGTGGCCCGCCCGGGAGACGGTGCGCAAGTGCTCGCGCACGTTCGCCTCCGTGGTGGCGCTGATGGACGAGCGCGAGGACTTCGTGTTCGCGTGCTCCTCGGCCCAGCAGTACGCGTGGGTCGCCGAGCGGCACCCCGAGCTGTTCGAGCGGATCCGCGCCAAGGTCGCCGCCGGGCAGTTCGTGCCCGTCGGCGGGATGTGGGTCGAGTCGGACACCAACATGCCCGGCGGCGAGGCGCTCGCCCGGCAGATGGTCGAGGGCAAGCGGTACTTCCTCGACGAGCTCGGCGTGGAGACGCAGGACGTCTGGCTGCCGGACTCGTTCGGCTACACCGGCGCCCTGCCGCAGATCGTCCGCGCCGCCGGGTCGCGGTGGTTCCTGTCCCAGAAGCTGTCCTGGAACGACACCAACCGGATGCCGCACCACACCTTCCACTGGGAGGGCATCGACGGCTCCCGGGTGCTGGCGCACTTCCCGCCGGTCGACACCTACAACTCCGACCTGTCGCCGAAGGAGCTCGCGCACGCCGAGCGCGAGTTCCGGGACAAGGACGTCGCGTCCGAGTCGCTGGTGCCGTTCGGCTGGGGCGACGGCGGCGGCGGCCCGACGCGGGAGATGCTGGCCGCCGCGGACCGCGC
>JAPSIJ010000518.1 GCA_031178805.1 Cellulomonas sp.
GACCGGGTGGTGCGCGTGGTGAAGGTCGTCGGCTTCGTCGCCAGCGACCCGGCGTTCACCGGGCAGCCGGGCGTCATCAACGGCGCGTCCACGCTGCTGCACGACGTGTTCGGCGAGGCCGGCGTGCACGCGCGGTCCGCGGTCGGCGTCGCGGTGCTGCCGCTGGACTCGCCGGTCGAGGTCGAGATCGTCGTCGAGCTGGCCCTCGAGGCCTGACAGCACACGACGACGGCCCGTCCGCACCCCTCGTCGGGGGCGGGCGGGCCGTCGTCGTGGTGGGTCAGCGGGCCCGGCGCTCCAGGCGCTCCAGGTCCAGCAGCACGATCGCGCGGCCCTCGCGGCGCACCCAGCCGCGGGAGGCGAAGTCGGCGAGCGCCTTGTTCACGGTCTCCCGGCTGGCGCCGACGAGCTGCGCGAGCTCCTCCTGGGTCAGGTCGTGCGCGACCCGCACGCCCTCGTCCGTCTGCTGGCCGAACCGGTGCGACAGGTCCAGCAGCGCCTTGGCGACACGGCCGGGGACGTCGGAGAACACCAGGTCGGCGAGCGCGTCGTTCGTGCGGCGCAGCCGGCGGCCGAGCGCGCCCAGCAGGTGCTTGGCGACGGTCGGGTTCTGCTCCAGCCAGGGGATCAGGTCGCCGTGACCGAGCTCGAGCACGACCGCGTCCGCGAGGCCGGTGGCCGTGGCGGTGCGGGGGCCGGGGTCGAACAGCGACAGCTCACCGAACATCTCGCCGGGGCCGAGCACGGCGAGCAGGTTCTCCCGCCCGTCGCTGGACCGGCGGCCGAGCTTGATCTTGCCGGAGCGGATCACGTACAGGCGGTCGCCCGGCTCGCCCTCGTGGAACAGCACCTCGCCCCGCGCCACGTGCAGCGGGGTCATCGAGGCGATCAGCGCACGCGACGCCTCGGGGTCCATGTTCGCGAACAGGGGCGCCGTGAGCACGACGTCGTCCTCCACAGGAGGAACCTCACCTTCTGACCGGGATGTGACGCCCCTCAGTCTGCCTCATCGGGCGCGGGCAGGACCGCGGAGCGCGTCGACGCCGCCCTCGGTGACGTCCCGCGCCAGCTGCTCGATGTACTGGTCGGTGAGGTCGCGCAGCGCGTCCTCCAGGCGGAGCTCGTACCGCGCGAGGCGGGTGTCGAGGTCGCGGAGCCGGGGCAGCTCGTGCACCTCCGCGATGGGGAGGGCGCCCCGGACGGCCGCCGCGAGCTCGGCCGCGGCCGGGATGTCCCGGGTGTCCGGTCCCAGGGTCGCGCGGACGTCCGGGCAGGCCCCGGGCGCCTGCGGCGGCGCCGCCGCGGCGACGGCGAGCTCGAGGCGGTCGCGCACCAGGCGCCGCCACCGGGTGACGTGCTGGTGCTCCAGGCGCAGGGCGCCCCGCCGGCGGCGGAGGTCCACGATCTGCGCGGCGGCCGTGGTGGCCTGGGTCATGCGGGTCCGCCGTCCTCGTCGTCGCGCACGCCGGCGGCGTGCGTTGTCCTCCCCTGTTCTCGACCTGCCGGGCCGCGGACTTGAGGACCTGGTCATGTGATCCAGTCCGCTCCACCCTCCCGGAGGACGCCGTTCCCCCGGCGGGACCTACGCTGGCCCGGTGAGCAGCACCCCGCGCACCGGACCCGCCGACGGGCGCCCGCCCGTCGCCCTGGTGCGCCGTGCCCGCCGGGTGAACCGCGCCCTGGCCCTGCGGTGGCCCGACGCCCGCTGCGAGCTCGACTTCCGGTCGCCCCTGGAGCTGCTGGTCGCCACGGTGCTCTCGGCGCAGACGACCGACGTGCGGGTCAACCAGGTCACCCCGGCGCTGTTCGCCCGCTACCCGGACGCCGCCGCCTACGCGGGTGCCGACCCGGCGGAGCTGGAGGAGCTGATCCGGCCCACGGGGTTCTTCCGGGCCAAGGCGCGCTCCCTGCAGGGCCTGGGGCGTGCGCTGGTCGAGCGGTACGACGGCGAGGTGCCCGCCCGCCTGGAGGACCTGGTCACGCTGCCGGGCGTGGGGCGCAAGACGGCCAACGTCGTGCTCGGCGACGCCTTCGGGATCCCCGGCATCACGGTCGACACCCACGTGGGCCGGCTCGCGCGCCGCCTCGGGTGGACCACCCAGGAGGACCCGGTCAAGGTCGAGCAGGACATCGCCGCGCTGATCCCGCGCGCCGAGTGGACCCTGCTGAGCCACCGGCTGATCTTCCACGGCCGCCGGACGTGCCACGCCCGCAAGCCC
>JAPSIJ010000519.1 GCA_031178805.1 Cellulomonas sp.
CCCGGCGAGCCGTCGGTGGCCGCCGCGACGGTGCGCACCAGCACCAGCCCGCCGTCGTCGTCCACGGCCGCCCCGGCCTCCTCGGCCCGCTCCCGCACCGGGGAGCCCTCCGGCACCACCACGCGGCCCTCGACCACGGCCGAGGCCGCGCCCGTGCGCACCGTCGCCGGGTCCGCCTTGCCGCCCAGCAGCAGGTTCAGCCCGGTCAGCACCATCGTCTTGCCGGCGCCGGTCTCGCCCGTGAGCACCGTCAGGCCCGGGTGCAGCCGGATCTGCGCCCCGGTGATGACGCCCAGGTCGCTGATCGTGATCTCCTCGAACACGCCCGTCACCCCCGGTCCGTCTCGGTCGACTTCCCTCGCCAGCCCACCACGGGCAGTGCGAACTTGTTCACCAGCCGGTCCGTGAACGGCGCCGGCGTCAGCCGCGCCAGCCGCACGGGCACCGGCGACCGGCGCACCTCCACGCGGGAGCCCGCCGGCACCTCGATCCGGCGCCGCCCGTCGCAGACCAGCACCGCCGGGGACGGCGAGCGGGTGAGCACCTCGACGGCGATCACGCTGCGCGGGCCCACCACCAGCGGCCGGGCGAACAGCGCGTGCGCCGACAGCGGCACCACGATCAGCGAGTCCACCTCCGGCCACACCACCGGGCCGCCCGCGGAGAACGCGTGCGCCGTCGAGCCCGTCGACGTCGCCAGCACCACGCCGTCGCAGCCGAAGCTCGACAGCGGCCGGTCGTCCACCTCGATGACGACCTCGACCATCCGGGCCGGCTCCGCCTTCTCCAGCGCGGCCTCGTTCAGCGCCCAGCCGGTCAGCGGGTCCCGGCGGCCCGGCACCTGGACCTGCACCTGCAGCGTCGTGCGCTCCTCGACCGTGTAGTCGCCCGCCGCGATCCGGCGGACGGCCTCCTTGATGTCGTCCCGCTCGCTCTCCGCGAGGAATCCCACGTGGCCGAGGTTGATCCCCAGCAGGGGGACGCCCGCGGCGCGCGCCAGCTCGGCGGCCCGCAGGATGGTGCCGTCGCCGCCCAGGATCATCGCGAGCCGGATGTCGTGGAACGCCATGCCGGGGACGTCCTCCCCCGCCAGCACCGGCGTGAAGCCCGCCTCGGTCAGCGCCGCCGCGGCCTCCTCGGTCGCCGTCACCGCCTCCGGGCGCCCGCTGTGCGTGACGACCAGGACCCGCTTGCTGCTCATTCGTCCTCCACGTCGTCGACCGCCGCCCGGACCCGGGCCGCCAGCTCCTCGCCCGTCGCGCCCGGACCGCGGCGCAACCACAGGAAGTACTCCACGTTGCCGCTCGGGCCCGGCAGCGGGCTGCGCGCCACGCCGGCCACGCCCAGCCCGTGCGCCGCGGCCACCGCCGCCACGCCCAGCACGGCCTCCGCCCGCTGCTCGCGCGAGCGGACCACCCCGCCCGAGCCGAGCCGCTCCCGGCCCACCTCGAACTGCGGCTTGACCATCAGCAGCAGGTCCGCGTCCGGCGCGGCCACCGCCGCCAGCGCGGGCAGCACCAGGGTCAGCGAGATGAACGACAGGTCGCCCACCACCACGCCCGGCGCCGGCTGCACGTCCCCGGCCGCGAGGTAGCGCACGTTCACGCCCTCGCGGACCTCGACCCGCGGGTCCGACCGCAGGCGCTCGACCAGCTGGTCGTGGCCGACGTCCACCGCGAGCACCCGGGCGGCGCCGCGGCGCAGCAGCACGTCGGTGAACCCGCCCGTGCTCGCCCCCGCGTCCAGGCACACCCGGCCCTCGACTGCGACGCCGGGGAACGCCGCCAGCGCCCCCAGCAGCTTGTGCGCGCCGCGGGACGCCCAGTCCTCCTCGGGACCGTCCGCCGCGGGCGCGACCTCGGCACGCTGGCCCTCGGCCACCGGCGCCGCGGGGCGCTGCACCGGCCGCCCGTCGACGGTCACCCGCCCGGAGGCCACCAGCTCGGCGGCGTGCCGGCGGGACCGGGCCAGGCCGTCCCGCACCAGGACGGCGTCCACGCGTGCGACCACGCGCCTCAGCCCTCCGCGTCGGCGAGGCGGTCCTGCAGGGCCGTGTGCACGGCGTCGAACACGGCCAGCTGCTCCCGCAGCCCCAGCTCGGTCACCTCGGTCAGGCGCACCAGCGCCTGGTCGACCGCCTGGTCGCCCGTCGGCTCCACGACACCCTGCTCCCTCCGCCGCCGCCGGCGGCCGTCCGTGCTCTGCTCTGCGCCCCCC
>JAPSIJ010000520.1 GCA_031178805.1 Cellulomonas sp.
CCCGCGCCGTCGCCCGAGTTGCGCAGCAGCTCCGACAGGCCCTGGTCGGCGGCGGCGAGCTCGGCGGTGAGGCGGTCGATCTCCGCGACGAGGCCGGCCGCGATCTCCTGCACCTCCTGCTCGGTCCAGGGGTCCTCACCGGCGCGGACCGGGAACCGGGTGGCCGCGTCCGTCAGGTCGGGGAGCGCACGGGGGGCCGGCGCGCTGAGCGAGTCGTTGATGGCCACGGGGTCCTCTTTCCTCAGATGAGTCCGCAGAGACTATGCGCCCGCGGCCTGGACGCACAACACACCACGCCCGAACGTGCGGGCGTGGTGTGTCGTGGGTGACGAGCGGGTCGTGCGGCGCCGCGTCAGACGGACGGCGTGGCACCCTGGGCGCCGCGCTGCGGGAGCGCGCTCGCCCGGTTGTCGAGGTCCCCGAGCAGGTTCTCGAGGTAGCTCTTCAGACGGGTGCGGTAGTCGCGCTCGAACACGCGGAGCTCGTCGATCTTGCGCTCGAGGATCGAACGCTCCTGCTCCAGCTCGCTGAGCGTGCGGGCCGAGGTCTCCTCCGCCTCGCGGACGATGCGCTGGGCCTGGCCCTTCGCCTCGTTGACGATGCGGTCGCCCTCCTCCTGGCCGCTGCGCACGTAGTCGTCGTGCAGCTTCTGGGCCAGGGCGAGCATGCCGGTCGCCGACTCGGGCTCGCTCTGCCGCTGCGGCGCCACCGGGGCGGTCGCGACCGGCGCCGGCGCCGGGGCTGCGGCCGGCACGGGGGCCGGGGCGGGCTTCTCGGGCTCCGGCTTCGGGGCCGCGGCGGTCTGCGCGCCCTGCCGGCTCAGCTCGGCGATGCGGCGCTCCGCCGCGGCCAGCTTGGCCTTCAGGTCCTCGTTCTCGCTCTGGGTCTCCCGGAGGGTGTTGACGACCTCGTCGAGGAAGTCGTCGACCTCGTCCTGGTCGTACCCCTCGCGGAACTTGGTCGCCTGGAACTTCTTGTTCAGGACGTCGTCTGCTGTCAGCAGGGCCATCGTCGTCACCTCTTCGGTCGTACTGGGTCGAGCCGGTGGCAGTCCGCCGACCACCTCGGGCCACCGTAGCGGACATTCCGGTTTGTGCACGCGACCCGCGCGGCGCGGGTCATACCGCGAGCCACCCGAGCAGCGAGAGCAGGAACGAGCAGCCGAGCATCAGCACGAGGAACGCCAGGTCGAGGCGCACCGATCCGATGGTCAGCGGCGGGATGAGCCGGCGCAGGGCGCGCAGGGGCGGGTCGGTCACCGAGTAGGTGATCTCCGCCACCACGAGCGCGGCGCCCCGCGGCCGCCAGTCCCGGGCGAAGTACTGCACCCAGTCGAGGACCAGGCGCACGAGCAGGACGAGGATGAAGGCCAGGACGACGAGCTGCAGCAGGCCGAGGACGAAGGTCACGCGCCCCAGTCTCCCCTGTCCGCGTCAGCTCTGGTTGAAGAAGCCGGCGCGCGAGCCCTCCGGGGCCCGGCCGTCGCCGGTGATCTCCACCGTGGAGGGCGAGAGCAGGAACACCTTGTTGGTGACCCGCTCGATGGCCCCGTGCAGGCCGAAGATCAGGCCCGCGGCGAAGTCGACGAGGCGCTTGGCGTCCGCGTCGTCCATGTCCGACAGGTTCATGATCACCGGCGTGTGCTCGCGGAACGCCTCGCCGATCTTGCGGGCGTCGTTGTACGACCGCGGGTGGATCGTCGTGATGCGGCGCACCTCGCCGTCGTGGTGCGGCGTCGGCACGACCGGCCGCTCGACGGGCGCCGCCGTGCGGTGCAGCGGCGTGACCTCGGCCTCGTAGTCCTGTCCCACCGTCGCCTCCGGCTCGTCGTACTCGTCGACGTACTGGTCGTGCTCGCCCCGGTCGTCGGCAAGGCCGAGGTACAGCATGGTCTTGCGCAGCGCTCCGGCCATCGCGATCACTCCATCCCGAATTACTCACTTGTCCTGCGCGGTCACGCTAGCAACGCCGTCGCCTACCACCCGGGTCCGACACGCGGCGTGTCGGTGCATTTCCGCACGCATTCCTGCGCGCGGCGCTCAGGCGCCGAGCAGGGCGACCACCCCGGCGGAGCGCCCGGTGGTGGTGCCGGCGCGCTGCGCGCGGCGGTGCGAGTAGAACCGCGGGTCCGTGTCGGTGCACCAGCCGGTGACGAGCACGTCGCCCACGCCGGCCCGGCGCAGCACGGCGGCCGCGCCGGCCGGCAGGTCGAGGCC
>JAPSIJ010000521.1 GCA_031178805.1 Cellulomonas sp.
GCGTGGGAGGATCGCCCGCGATGCCCACCACCGCCCGCCGGGTCCCCGCCCGGCCCGCCGACCCGCTGCCCGATCCCCGGCCCGCCCGGTCCCGCCGGTCCCCCGCGCCCGGCGCCCGCCGCGGCGCCCGGGTCCTCGCCGGTGCGCTCGCCGCCGTGCTGCTGCTCAGCGGCTGCGGCCTGCGCTGGGAGACGCCGCCGCCCGCCGAGCCGGTGCCTGACGCCGCCGAGGCCGCGCGCCGCGGGGCCGTCGAGGCGGCCGACGCGCTCGCCGCGGCGGCGCGGGCCGCGGCGGACGGCGCCCCGGAGGCGGCCGCGCCCGTGCTGGCGCTCGTGACGGCCACGGCGGACGACCAGGTCGCCGCGCTCGGCGGGCCGTACGACTCCGGGATCCCGGCGGCCACGCCGTCGCCGACCCCCTCCCCCTCGGCGGCCGCCGCCGACCCGGCCGACGTGCTGACCCTGCTCGGCGAGGCGGCCTCCACGGCGCGCGCCGACGCCCGCACCGCCGAGGAGCCCGGCCTGGCGCGGCTGCTGGCCGCCGTCGCCGCGTCGCGCGCCCAGCTGGCCGACCGGCTCGCGGCGGCGCTCGGCGTCGAGCCGCCCGCCGTCGACGCCGACCCCGGCCCGGACTGGCCGCAGGGCGGCGCGGCGGACGGCTCCGGCTCGGGTGACGGGTCGGCGAGCACCCCCTCGGCGACGCCCTCCGCCTCCCCGTCGGGCACCCCGGGCGCCGGGGCCGACGCGGACGCGCTCGGCACGGACGTCGACCGGGCGACCCTCGTCGGCCTCGTGCTCGCCGAGGACCAGGCCGGCCACGGGTTCGAGGTCGCCGCCGCCCGGCTGTCCGGCGGCGCGCGCGACGCCGCGCGGTCCGCGGCCGCCCGGCACCGCGCCGCGGCCGGGACGTGGGCCGAGGCGGCCGGCATCGCCGGCACCCGGGACGACCCGCGCCGCGTGGCCTACGCGCTGGACGGCGACCTCGGGTCGGCCGAGGGGGTGCGCGCGTTCTGCGCCGGGCTGCTGACGGACCTCGCGGCCGTGCACGCGGACGCCGTCCTGGAGACCTCCGCCGGCACGGTGGACCGGGACGCCGCCGTGGACGGGCTGCGCACCGCGTCCGTCGAGGCGCTCGCCTGGGGCGCCGAGCCGGTCGCCCTGCCGGGGCTGCCGGAGGTCGCGGCGACGCCCGCGCCCACGGCGGACCCGACGACCGCGGGCTGATCCGGGGACCGCGGGCCGATCCCGGGACCGCACCGCCGGCCGCGCGGGCGGGCGGTGCGGTCCCGGGGTGTCAGCGGGCGAGCAGACCGTCGACGAGCTCGGCGACCCGGTCGGCGGCGTCCGCGACCGGCACCTGCTCCGCCTGCGGCCCGCCCTCGACGGCGACGCGCGGGCGCACCTCGACCACGCCGTCCGCGAGGCCGCGGCCGACCACGACGGTCAGCGGCACGCCGAGCAGCTCGGCGTCGGCGAACTTCACGCCGGGCGAGACCTTCGGGCGGTCGTCGTAGAGCACCTCGATGCCCCGCGCGTCCAGCGTCTGCGCGAGGGACTCGGCCGCCTCGAACACGGCCGCGTCCTTGCCGGTGGCGACGACGTGCACCTGCGCCGGCGCGACGTGCGCGGGCCACGCGAGGCCCCGCTCGTCGTGGTTCGCCTCGGCGAGCGCGGCGAGCACGCGGGTCACGCCGATGCCGTACGAGCCCATCGTGACGACCTGCGACTTGCCGTTCTGGTCCAGCACCGTCAGGCCGAGCGCCTGGGCGTACTTGCGGCCCAGCGCGAAGATGTGCCCGATCTCGATGCCCCGCGCGAGCTCCAGCGGGCCGGAGCCGTCGGGGGCCTCGTCACCGGCGCGCACCTCGGCCGCCTCCACCGTGCCGTCGGCGGTGAAGTCCCGCCCGGCGACCAGGTCGAACACGTGCCGGCCGGGCTGGTCGGCGCCCGTGATCCACCGGGTGCCCTCGACGACCCGCGGGTCGAGCAGGTAGCGGACCGCGGTGCGCCCCTCCGCGTCGGCGGCGAGGCCCTCGCGGTTCGGCCCGAGCGCGCCGGGGCCGATGTAGCCCTTGACCAGCTCGGGGTGCGCGGCGAAGTCGGCCTCCACGGCGGGCTCGACCTCGGCCGGCGACACGGCCGCCTCGAGGCGCTTGAGGTCCACCTCGCGGTCGCCGGGCAGCCCGACGACCAGCAGCTCGCGCACGCCCGTCGG
>JAPSIJ010000522.1 GCA_031178805.1 Cellulomonas sp.
ATCGCCGGGCCGCCGGGCGCGGGCAAGTCCACCCTGTCCGCCCAGGTGCTGGCCGCGTTCCCGGGCCGGTGCGTCGTGGTGCCGATGGACGGGTTCCACCTGGCGCAGACCGAGCTGGAGCGGCTGGGGCGCGCCGACCGCAAGGGCGCCCCGGACACGTTCGACGCCGCCGGCTACGTCGCGCTGCTGCGCCGGCTGCGGACGCCGGTGCCCGGCGAGGTGGTGTACGCCCCGGAGTACCGGCGGGACCTGCGCAACGGGGTGGCCGGCGCGATCGCCGTGCCGCCGGACGTGCCGCTGGTGGTCACGGAGGGCAACTACCTGCTGCTCGACCAGCACGGGTTCGGCCCGGTGCACGACCTGCTGGACGCCCGGTGGTTCGTCGAGCTGCCCGAGCAGGTGCGCGCCGAGCGGCTCGTGGCGCGGCACCGGCTGTTCGGCAAGTCCGCCGACGCGGCCGAGGCGTGGGTGCGCGGGCCCGACCAGCGGAACGCGGACCTGGTGGCCACGACCCGCGACCGGGCCGACCTGGTCGTGACCGCGCGCTGACGGCGGTCCGCGGCCGGGCCCGCGCCGGTGGGACACTGGGGGCGTGAGCACGTTCCCCGCCCGCGCGGTCGTCGACCTCTCCGCCGTGCGCGCCAACGCGCGGACCCTCGGCGACCTCGCCCCCACGGCGCAGCTGATGGCCGTGGTGAAGGCCGACGCCTACGGCCACGGGCTGCTGCCGGTGGCGCGGGCCGCCGTCGAGGGCGGCGCCGCCTGGCTCGGCGTGGCGCAGGTCGGCGAGGCGCTCGCGCTGCGCGCCGGCGGCATCACCGCCCGGGTGCTGGCCTGGCTGTACGCGCCCGGCGCCCCGCTCGCCGAGGCCGTCGCCGCCGACGTGGACCTGTCCGTCGCGGCGCCGTGGGCGCTCGACGAGGTCGCCGCCGCGGCGCGCGCCACCGGGCGGACGGCGCGGATCCACGTGAAGGTCGACACCGGGCTGGGCCGCAACGGCATCCCGCCGGCGGACCTGCCCGCGCTGCTCGACGCGGCGCTCCGGCTGGAGGCCGAGGGCGCCGTGCGGCTGGTCGGGCTGTGGTCGCACCTGGCGTTCGCCGACGAGCCCGGGCACCCGTCGCTGCACGCGCAGGCCGACGCCCTGCACGCCGCCGTGGCCGACGCGGAGGCCCGGGGCGCCCGGCTCGAGGTCCGGCACATCGCGGCGTCCGCGTCCACGCTCACCGACCCCGCCCTGCACCTCGACCTGGTGCGACCCGGCATCGCGCTGTACGGGCTGACGCCCGTGCCGCAGCTCGGCGGCCCGGAGCGGTTCGGGCTGGTGCCGGCGATGACGGTCGAGGCCGAGCTGGCGACCGTGAAGCGGCTGCCCGCCGGCCACGGGGTGTCCTACGGCCACCACTACGTCACCGCACAGGACACGACGGTGGGCGTCGTGCCGCTCGGCTACGCGGACGGCGTGCCCCGGCACGCCTCCGGCGTGGACGGGCTGCCGGGCGCGCCGCTGGGCGTGGCCGGCCGGCGGCTGGCGATCGCGGGCCGCGTCTGCATGGACCAGGTCGTGGTGGACCTGGGCCCGGACGCGACCGAGGTCGCGGGCGACCGGGTGGTGCTGTTCGGCACCGGCGCGGACGGCGGCCCGACGGCGCAGGACTGGGCCGACGCGGCGGGCACCATCAGCTACGAGATCGTGACCCGGCTCGGCGCGCGCGTGCCCCGGGTGTACGTGGACGGCGGACGAGCGGTGAGCGGCGCGGCGCGCGTCGCGGAGGAGGTGCGGTGACCGAGCAGGTGCAGACGACCGTGGAGCTGGCGGACGCCGAGGCGACCCGCGCGTACGGGGCGGCCCTCGCCGGGCTGCTGCGCGCGGGCGACCTGGTGGTGCTGACCGGCGACCTGGGCGCGGGCAAGACGACGCTGACCCAGGGCCTCGGCGCGGGGCTGGGGGTGCGCGGGGCGGTCGCCTCGCCGACGTTCGTGATCGCCCGGGTGCACCCGCCCCTGCCGCGCGAGGACGGCACCACCGGCCCGGCGCTCGTGCACGTGGACGCCTACCGGCTCGGCTCGCTGGACGAGGTGGACGCGCTCGACCTGGACACCTCGCTCGAGGAGTCGGTGACCGTCGTCGAGTGGGGCGGCGGCCTGGTGGAGTCCCTGGCCGACGACCGCCTGGAGATCGCGCTGCACCGGCCGCGCGGCGCCGCCG
>JAPSIJ010000068.1 GCA_031178805.1 Cellulomonas sp.
AGGACGTCGGACAGCTGGCTCATGGCCATCGCGGAGGCCCCCTTTCCGTGCATCGGTGGTGCGGATGTCCTCGGCCCCGGCCGGCACGGGTGCCCGGCGGGGTTCGCTCCTCCTATCGGGCCGCCGGGGGCCGTCCTGAGCAGAATCGGACAGGTGCCTGCGGCGACGGCCGACGGGCCTGGTCAGAGGCTGCGCCGTACAGGTTCTTGACGGGACAACGATTGCCCGGACGTGACGTGCGTCACACCCGGTTCAGCGACCCCGGAGCTATGTCGTCGGATGTCCGATTTGTCAGACCGGAACGTCCGAAATGGCCACGGAAGTCGTATAGATCGCTTCTCCGAGAAGTTCACAGCAAGCGCTCAAGGCGGCTTTCACCCCCGCCGAGAACCGGACCGTGAACAGCTCTGCATCCGCCCCCGGCGTCGACGACATGGTCGTCGCGCACATGCCCCTGGTGGGCTACCACGTGAGCGAGGTCCTCTCCCGGGTCCCCGCCACCGTCAGCCGCGAGGACCTCGTGTCCGCCGGCCACCTCGCGCTGGTGCTCGCCGCCCGCGCGTACGACCCCGAGACCGGGGTGCCGTTCCCGCGGTACGCCGCGCTGCGCATCCGCGGCGCGCTGATCGACGAGCTCCGCTCGATGGACTGGGCCTCCCGCGGCGCCCGCCACCGCGCCCGCGAGCTGTCGAGCACCAGCGACCGCCTCACCGCGACGCTCGGCCGCACCCCCACCCGCGCGGAGCTGGCCGCCGCCCTCGGCACCGACGTGGCCGCGGTCGACCAGGCCCGCCAGGACGCCGAGCGCCGGGTGCTCTCGATGGACGCCACCGTGCACCCGGTCGCCGACCTGGTCCGCGACGACGCCCCGGGCCCGGAGGACAACGTCCTGATCGGCGAGCGCCTGCGCTACCTGCGCGCGGCCGTCGAGACGCTGCCGGACCGGCTGCGCACCGTGATCGAGGGCCTGTTCCTGCAGGACCGGTCGGTCGCCGAGCTCGCCGACGAGCTGGGCGTGACCCAGTCCCGGATCAGCCAGCTGCGCACCGAGGGCCTGGCCCTGATGCGCGACGGCCTGAACGCGAGCCTGGACCCCGACCTGGTGCCCGCGGCCGAGCGCCCGGACGGCGTGGCCGAGCGCCGCCGCCGCACCTACTTCGCCGCCGTCGCCTCGCGCGCCGCCATGACGGCCGCCGGCCACCAGGTCGAGGCCGCCGCCGGCGTCATCCCCACCCCGTTCGAGGAGGGGCGCGCCGCGCAGACCCTGGCGGTCTGACGCACCCCGCTGCACCCCGCAGCACCCGCAGCAGCACTGTTCACACGCGCCGAGGGCGCCGACCGCGACACCGCGGCCGGCGCCCTCGCTGCTTCTGCGCCCGCGTCCGCGCTGGTCAGCGCGTCGCACTGACCCCATCGGGTGAACCGGGCCGAATCCCTCAGAGCCGCCCGGCCCCGGTCGAACTTCAAGGGTGAGCCCACGGATGGGCCACGAGTACCCCGATCAAGGAAGAAGAGAACCATGGCGCTCTCCGTCAACACGAACATCGCGGCGCTGAACGCGTACCGCAACCTCTCGGCCACGCAGAACGACCTGGGCAAGTCGCTGGAGAAGCTCTCCAGCGGCCTGCGCATCAACCGCGCGGCGGACGACGCTGCCGGTCTGGCGATCTCCGAGGGCCTGCGCGCCCAGATCGGCGGCACCACCCAGGCCGTGCGCAACGCCCAGGACGGCATCTCGGTCGTGCAGACCGCTGAAGGCGCCCTCACCGAGACGCACTCGATCCTGCAGCGCATGCGTACGCTGTCGGTCCAGGCGTCCAACGAGGGTGGTCTGTCCGACACCGCGAAGTCCAACATCCAGGACGAGCTGTCCGAGCTCAAGACCGAGCTCACCCGCATCGCGGACACCACGCAGTTCAACGGCAAGAAGCTGCTCGACGGCAAGTACGACGGCTCCTTCCAGGTCGGCGCCAACACCTCGGCGCAGGACAAGATCAACGTCAAGATCGAGACCGGCAACGGCCAGGGCCTGGGCGCTGTCGGCCTGGGCGTCGCGAACGTCGACGTCACGGCGATCGCGACCAACGCCACGACCGGCACCAGCACCACGGCCGCCGAGTCCGGCACCGCCGGCGTGCTGACCGTGGGTGCGGCGACGGACTACTCCGACGACGCCACCGCTGTCGAGGCCTACAAGAAGATCAACGGCACCATCACCCTCGGCTCGCAGTCGCTCGACCTGAAGTCGGTCGACTACTCGGGTGCGACGGACGCCGCCTCGGCGCAGGCCGCCCTCCAGGCCGCCCTGACCGCCAAGTTCGGTGCGGGCGCGGCCACGGCCGACGCCTCGGGTGGTGCCGGCATCGAGATCACCGGTGCCGTCGTCACGGGCACGGCCGCCGAGGTCGCCGCCGGTGAGCTCGGCTTCAAGCAGGCCACCGGTGCGGACGAGGCGATCGACCTGATCGACGCCGCGATCACCTCGGTGTCCTCGGTCCGCTCCTCCCTCGGTGCGGTCCAGAACCGGTTCGACCACACCATCAACAACCTCAACGTCGCGGTGGAGAACCTGACCGCGTCCGAGAGCCGCATCCGCGACACCGACATGGCGTCCGAGATGGTCAGCTACACCCGCGCCTCGATCCTGTCGCAGGCCGGTACCGCGATGCTCGCCCAGGCCAAGAACCTGCCGCAGAGCGTCCTGCAGCTCCTCCAGTGAGCTGACGCCCCCCGGTGGTGACACCGGGAGGCACCGCACGACCTGACAGGCGGTGGGTGGACGACCGTCCACCCACCGCCTGTCGCGTGCCGGCACCGCCGCGCACGGCACGAACCGCGCCACCGGGGAGGACCGGACCAGCATGACGAGCAGCATCGGGATCGACGGCCTGATCAGCGGCATGAAGACGTCGGAGATCATCGACCAGCTCCTGGCCGTGGAGGGCAACCAGCAGAAGCTGCTGGCCACCAAGCGCACGGGCCTGCAGTCGGTCGTCTCGGCGCTGCAGTCGCTGAACACCAAGGTGGCCTCCCTGGGCACCGCCGCCACGACCGCCCTCAAGGCCGAGTCCTGGCAGACGACGACCGCGACCGCGTCGTCCACCGCGGTCACCGCCGTGACGACGAAGGACGCGACGCCGTCCTCCCTCACGCTGACCGTCGACACCCTGGCGTCGTCGCAGTCCACGCTCTACACGCTGCCGACCTCGTACAGCAGCGCGAAGCCCACCTTCTCCCTCACCGTGGGCGGCGAGTCGAAGACGATCGTCGCCTCCAGCACGCACATCGGGGACGTCGTCGCCGCCTTCAACGCGGAGGGCACCGGCGTCTCGGCCTCCGCGGTGAACGTGGGGACCGCCAAGGACCCCGTCTACAAGCTCCAGCTCACCGGCACGGCGACCGGCGAGGACAACGGGTTCACGCTGACCGCGACCAACCCGAACGACGGCACCGCGCTGTCGGCCCAGCAGCTGCGCGCCGCGGGCGACGCGAAGGTGACCCTCTGGCCGGGCACCCCGGGCGAGACCGAGGTCACCTCCGCCAGCAACTCCTTCACGGGGCTGCTCACCGGCGTCGACCTGACCGTGAGCAAGGCCGGCACCGAGGAGGTGACGGTCACCGTGGGCCGCAGCGCCGCCTCGATGAGCAAGCTGGCCTCGAACCTCGTCACGAACCTCACCGCCGTGCTGGGCGACATCTCCGACCGCACGAAGTCGACGACCGGCACCGCAGCCGACGGCGGCTCGATCCTCAAGGCCGGCCTGCTGTCCGGCAACACCGCGGTGCGGGTGCTGCAGCAGTCCGTCCTCGCGGCGGGCGCGCTCGAGGTGGACGGCAAGTCGCCGGCCTCCGTCGGCATCGTGCTCGGCAAGGACGGCACGTTCACCTACGACGAGGCGAAGTTCACCGCCGCGTACGCCGAGGACCCCGTGGGCACGCAGAAGGTCGTGCAGGCCGTGGCCGCCGCCCTCGAGACGGCCGCCACCGCGGCGTCCGACGCCACCAAGGGCACGCTCACCACGCAGGTGAAGTCCTACGAGGGCGAGGTCAGCGACCTCGCCGACCGGATCGCCGACTGGGACGACCGGCTCGCCACGCGGCGCGCCTCGCTGGTGCGCACCTACACCGCCATGGAGGTGGCGATGTCGTCGATGCAGTCGACCTCGAACTTCCTCAGCCAGCAGCTCGCGCAGCTGAACGCCAACTCCGCCAGCTGACCCCCGAAGGAGGACCGTCGTGTACGACGTCCGGACCCGGTACCTCGCCGACGCGGTCGCCACCGCGGGCCCCGCGAAGCTCCTCACGATGCTGTACGACCGGCTGCTGCTCGACATCGACCGGGCCGAGGCCGCGCTGCGCGCCGACGCGCGCGCCGAGGCCACCCAGCACCTGGCGCACGCGCAGGAGATCGTCGCGGAGTTCATCGCCAACCTGAACGTCGGGGCGTGGGACGGCGGCGACCGGCTGCTGTCCATCTACACCTACCTGCTGTCCGAGCTGATCGGCGCGAGCCTGGCCGGCGACGCCGACCGCGCCGCGGCCTGCCGCACCGTCGTCGCGCCGCTGGCCGACGCCTGGCGCGAGGCCGCCGTGGTCGTCGCGCAGGACGTGCCCGCCCCGCGCCGGCCGTCCCCGTTCGAGACCGTCGAGGGCGCCGCCTCCGGGGTGCTCGGTGTCGGCTGACGCGCTGACCGTCGGCGCCGTCGCCGGCGGACCCGCCCTGGACCCCGACGGCCGGCAGCACGCGCCGGCCGACGCGCCGGCCGACCGCCGGGGCCGTGACGACCGCGAGACCGCCTGGGCGCGCGCCCTGGCGGAGATGGAGCGGGTCGCCGACCACGCCGAGGGGCTGCTGCGCGCCGCGCGCACCCCGGAGACCGCCGACGTCGCGGTCACCGAGCCGTGGCGCACCCCGCGCGGTCTGGGCCCCCTGCCCGCCGACCTGGCGCCCCGCGCCGCCGCGCTGGTGGAGCGCCAGCGCGACCTGGTGCGCCGCACCGCCGAGCAGCTGGGCGAGCACCGCCGCCGCCTGCGCACCTCCGACGGCCTGCGCACCCGCGCCGCCGCGGTCCCGGTCTACCTCGACATCGAGGGCTGACCGCCCGACCCCGCAGGGCCGCTGCCCCCACCCCCGCGGGGTGGGGGTGCTGGCACCCAGGCAGGGCCGCGGACATTCCTCGGCAAAGTCGGACATTCCCGTTCGAATCGCGTCCGCCGCGCGGGTGACGGCAGAAAAAGTCCCGTCCCGCCACTCAGCGGGACCCCTCCTCCGCCGATGAGGAGCACTGAGCACGGATCGCTCGCGCAGCAGGCCACGGATGGGCCGACTCAGGACCAACCTCGGTGAGGGTGACCCTGCCATGGGCATGTTCGACTCCGTCAGCTACGTCGCGCTGAACAGCGCGCTCGACGGCCTGGCCCTGCGCCAGCGCGCCATCGCCGAGAACGTGGCGAACATCAACACCCCCGGCTACCAGGCCAAGAAGGTCCAGTTCGAGGACGCCCTGGCCCGCGCGGTGGACCGCGGCACCGGTGCCGCCCCCGCGTCCGTGGCCCGCTCGCTGGAGCCCACCCGCCTCGACGGCAACAACGTCAACCTCGACGAGGAGACGCTGCTCAACGTCGACACCAACCTCCGCTACCAGCTGGCGACCCAGGCGGTCGACGGCACCTTCTCCAGCGTCCGTACCGCGATGAGGACCAACTGATGACGACGTTCGGGGCGATCGGCATCGCCAGCACCGGCATGACCGTGAACCGCAAGTGGATCGACGCGGTGAGCGACAACCTGGCCAACATCAACACCGTGCGGGGCACGGACGAGGAGGCCTACCGCGCCAAGTACGTGGTGGCCACCGAGATCGCGAGCGCGGACGGCGGCGGCGTCCAGGTCGCCGGCATCGCCGAGGGCCCGGCCGAGGGCCGGATGGTCTACGAGCCGACGCACCCGCTGGCCGACGAGGACGGCTACGTCCGGTACCCGGAGGTCGACATGGCGAGCCAGATGACGCAGCTGATCATGGCCCAGCGCGGCTACCAGGCGAACGCGGCGGTCGTGGACCGCGCCCGTGCGTCCTACGAGTCCGCCCTCCAGATCGGCCGGGGCGCATGAGCGTCCAGCCCGTCGGCGGCGTCTCGGGCGTCTCGCCGACCTCCTACCTGTCCGAGCTCGACGCGCTCGCCGGCCTGCAGGGCGCCGCCGGGGTCACCGGCACGCCCGGCGCGACCGGCACCGCCGGCGCCGACGGCGGGTTCGCCGCGGCGCTCGGTGCCGTCGACCACGTCACCCAGCTGCAGTCCACGAGCAACGCGCTCGCGGTCCAGGCCGTCACCGGCGACCTCGACGACGTGCACGACTACACCGTCGCGTCGTCCGAGGCGAAGCTCGCGCTCGAGCTCACCGCCGCCGTGCGCAACAAGGCCGTCGACGCGTTCACCGAGATCATGAGGATGCAGGCCTGATGCCCGCCCAGGTGAAGTCCCTGTTCGGCCGCGTGGGCGGTGCCGTGGGGCAGTTCTCCCTCCCGCAGAAGACGTTCGCGCTGATCGCGCTGGCAGCCCTGCTGCTCGGCGGGTTCGCGCTCTACTCCTGGGCGAGCAAGCCGTCGCTCAGCCCGCTGTTCTCCGGCCTGTCGGCCACCGACGCCTCCGCGGTCGTCGAGCAGCTGTCGGCCGAGGGCGTGACGTACGAGCTCGCCGACGGCGGCAGCACCGTGCTGGTGCCGCAGGACAAGCTGTACGACCTGCGGCTGTCGCTGGCCGCCGCCGGCCTGCCCGCGAACTCCGAGGGCGACGGCTACTCGCTGCTCGACGGCATGTCGATGACCTCCAGCGAGTTCCAGCAGCAGACCACCTACCAGCGCGCGATCGAGGGCGAGCTCGCCAAGACGATCGGCGCGATGGAGGGCGTGGAGGCCGCGACCGTGAAGCTCGCGCTGCCGCAGGAGACGGTGTTCGTCTCCGAGCAGCAGGACCCCACCGCGTCGGTGTTCGTCCGGACCCGCGCCGGCAAGGAGCTGACCACGCCGCAGGTCGAGGCCATCGTGCACCTGGTGTCCGCGGGCATCGAGGGCATGCAGGCCACCGACGTCGCGGTCGTCGACAGCACCGGCAAGGTGCTGTCCGAGGTCGGCACCGGCATCACGTCCGGCTCCGGCGACGAGGCGACCTCCGCCTACGAGCAGCGGGTCACCGGCGCCGTGCAGGCGATGCTCGACCAGGTGGTCGGCGTGGGCAACTCCACCGTCACGGTGACCGCCGCGCTGAACCAGGACCAGACCCAGCGGACCTCCGAGGAGTTCACCGCTCCGGAGAACACCCCGCCGCTCGCCTCCTCGACCACCACCGAGGAGTACACCGGCACGGGCAACGGGAACGCCACGGGCGTGCTCGGGCCCGACAACATCGCGGTGCCGGGCGGTGAGGGCGCGGCCGGCCCGGGCGAGTACTCGGCGACCACCGAGGACGTCACCAACGCGGTCAACAAGGTCACCGAGGTGACCACGGTCGCCCCCGGGACCGTGCAGCGCCAGTCGCTCGCGGTGCTGGTCGACCAGACCGCCGCGGCGGGCCTGGACCTCGCCCAGCTCACCGCCACGCTGACGGCCGCGGCCGGCATCGACACGGCGCGGGGCGACACGATCGCGGTGCAGGCCATGGCCTTCGACACCACGAGCGCGGACGCCGCCGCCGAGGCGCTGGCCGCCGCGGACGCGCAGGCCGCCGCCGCCGAGCGGGCGAGCCTGGTGCGGCAGATGATCATCGCCGGCGCCCTGCTGCTGGTGGTCGTGGTGGTCGCGGTCGTGCTGGCCCGCCGGTCGCGGCGCAGCAAGCGCGAGGCGCTCGACATCGGCGAGCTGCCCCTGATGGACGGCCCGGCCGAGGCGCCCGAGCTGGAGGAGCCCGCGGACATCCCGCCGGCCCTGCCCGGCCCGGCCGAGGTCGACCCGGTCCAGGAGTCCCTCGCGGTCAAGCGCGCCGAGATCGGCGCCCTGGCCGACGAGCAGCCCGAGGAGGTCGCGGACCTCCTGCGCGGCTGGCTGACCCCCGCCGGGCGGCGCTGATGAGCACCGCGACGCTGACCGGCACCCAGAAGGCCGCCATGCTGCTGCTGCAGCTCGGCCGGGAGCGTGCGGCCAAGGTGATGTCCCGCCTGGAGACCGCCGAGATCGAGGAGCTGACCGCCGAGATCCTCCGGCTGGACCGGGTGGACCAGGCGCTGGCGGACGAGGTCGTCGAGGAGTTCTACTCCGCGTCGATGATCGGCCCCGGCGTGGGCGGCGGCCTCGGCTACGCCACCCAGCTGCTCGAGGGCGCGCTGGGCCGGGACGAGGCCGCGGGCATGCTGGAGCGCCTGCAGACCTCGATGGCCGGCCAGCCGTTCGAGTTCCTGCAGCACGCCGACGCCCGCCAGGTGCTCTCGCTGCTGAACGGCGAGCACCCGCAGGCGGTGGCCCTGGTGCTGGCGCACCTGCGCCCGGAGCACGCGTCGGCGATCCTCGCCGGCCTGCCGCCGGAGCAGCAGTCCGAGGTCGCGCACCGGATCGCGCTGATGGAGCGCGCCTCGCCGGACGTCGTGCAGGTCATCGCGGAGACGATGCAGCGCAAGGCCTCCACGGTGCTGACGCCCAACGAGCTGTCCGCGGTGGGCGGCGTCGACCCCCTGGTCGAGATCATCAACCGCGCCGACCCGACCACCGAGAAGCTGATCCTCGAGGGCCTGCAGGCCCGGGACGAGGCGCTGGCCGACGAGGTCCGCAGCCGGATGTTCGTCTTCGGCGACATCGTCCTGCTCGAGGACCGCGCGATGCAGCTGGTGCTGCGCCAGGTGGAGACCAACGAGCTGTCGGTCGCGCTCAAGGGCGTCGCGCCGGAGGTGCGGGACAAGATCCTGCGCAACCTCTCCGAGCGCGCCCGCGAGAACCTCGAGGAGGAGATCGAGCTGCTCGGCCCGGTCCGCCTGTCCCAGGTGGAGGAGGCGCGCGCCGGCATCGTCCAGGCCATCCGCCGCCTCGAGGAGTCCGGCCAGATCGTGATCAAGCGGGAGGGGGAGGACGAGTATGTCGCCTGACACCCGCTCCTTCACCCAGGCGTTCGGCGGCGGCACGGCCGTCGCCGAGCCCGCCGCCCGCGCGGAGGGCTACGCCGCGGGGTACGCGGCCGGCTACGCCGCGGGGGCCCGGGAGGCCGCCCGCGCGGCCGAGGCCGAGGCGCTGCGCGTGCAGCGGCAGCGCGCCGAGGCCGACGCCCGCCGCGCCGCGGACCACGCGGACGCGCTCGCGGTGCTGGCCGCCGCGGCCCGCGCCGCCGCCGACCGCAGCGCCCCCGTGCTCGCCGCCGCCGAGGCGACGCTGCACGCGGCGGCGCTGGACCTGGCCGCCGCGGTGCTCGGCACCGAGCTGTCCGACGCGCCGGCCGCCGCCCGCGCGGCCCTGCGCCGCCTGCGCGAGCAGGACCCGGAGCGCGAGGTGCACACCGTGCGCCTGCACCCCCGGGACCTCGCCGCGGTGCGCGACGCCCTGGCCGGTGCCGACGGCTCCGCCGACGTGCTGCGCGGGCTGCCCGACCTGACCGGCGTGGACCTCGTCGCGGACCCGGCGCTCGCGCCCGGCGACGCGGTGGGGGAGTTCCCCGACGGCTACCTGGACGCGCGCG
>JAPSIJ010000523.1 GCA_031178805.1 Cellulomonas sp.
CGAGCTCGTGGACGCCGCCGTCCGGCTGGAGGCGTGGGCGCACGCCGCCGCGGCCCGGTACGCCGCGGTGCTGGCACGGCGGGACGCCGTGCAGCCGGTCGAGCCGCCGCCGACGCCCCGCGCCGTCCCGATCTGCGTCGCCGCCGAGGAGCTCTCCCTGCGGCTGTCGTGGTCCCGGCGGGCGGCGCAGCGCCTCGTCCGGCAGGGGCAGGGGTTCGACGGCGCGCTCGCCGCCACGGGCGAGGCCCTGGCCCGCGGCGACCTCGACGTCGTCCGCGCCGGCGTCGTGGCCGACCGGCTGCACGACCTGCCGGTGCCGGTCGCCCTGGACGTGCAGGACGCCGTGCTGCCGGGGGCCCGGGCACGCACCGCGGCCCAGCTCGCCGCGGACGTCGAGCGCGCGCTGATCCGCGTCGACCCCGCCGAGGCCGCGGCCCGCCGCGCCCACGCCCGCACCGGGCGCCGGGTGGAGCGGCCGCGACCGCTGCCGGACGGCATGGCGAGCATCCGGGCCGTGCTCGCCGCGCCGGACGCCACACGGGTGCACGCCACCCTGGAGGCGGCCGCCCGCACCGCCCACGCGGCGGGCGACCCGCGCACGCTCGACCAGCTCCGCGCCGACGGGCTGACCGACCTGGTGCTGCACACCGCCTGCGACGGCGGTCCGGGCGCAGCGGCGGACGCCGCCCCCGTCGACAGCGCCCCCGTCGACAGCGCGCCGGACGCCGAACGCGCCGCCGCCGCCGGTGCTGCGTGCCCCGGGGCCGGTGTCGTCGTCGACGGCGTGCCGCTGCGCGGGGTGACCGAGCGGGACGTCGCCGCGGTGTCGCCGGCCGCCCGCACGGCGGCGGACCCCGCCTGCCCGGCTCGCCGGCGACCCACCACCGTCGTGCACGTCACCGTGCCCCTGAGCACCCTGCTGGGCCTGGACGACGGACCGGCCGACCTCGCGGGTCACGGCCCCGTGGACGCCGTCACGGCCCGCGCGCTCGCCGCCGGCGGGGTGTGGCGGCGGCTGGTCACCGACCCGCTGTCCGGCACGCTGCTGGACCTCGGCCGGACCCGCTACCGGCCGACCGCGGCGCTCGCCGAGCACGTGCGCGTGCGGGACCGCACCTGCGTGTGGCCGACGTGCACCGCGCCCGCCGCCTCGTGCGACCTCGACCACACGCGCGACTTCCACGGCCGGCCCGACCGAGGGCCGGACGACCCGCCGGGCACGACGTGCGCCGCGAACCTCGGCCCGCTGTGCCGGCACCACCACCGGGTGAAGTCCGAGGGCGGCCTGCGGCTGCGCCAGACGGCGCCGGGGGAGTTCGAGTGGACCACGCGGCTCGGCCGCCGGTACCGGGTCGCGCCGGGGCGCGACCCCGACCCGCCGGCGCCACCGCCCGCCGCCCTCACGTCGGACGACCCGCCGCCGTTCTGAACCCCCACCCGAGCCGGCGCCGCCCGGGACCTGCGCCGCCCGCCGGACCCCGCGCGTCCGAGCCGTGCCGTCGACGGGTCAGGCCACCGCCTCCCGTGCCTTGTCGTCCGCCGCCGCCCCGCCGTCCGCCCCGCCATCCGGCGTCCCCGCCACGGCCACCGGGTCGGGCAGCAGCCCGGTCGTGGCGAGCCGCCGGTACCAGTGCCCGGAGTCCTTCACGGTGCGCGCCATCGTGGCGTAGTCGACGTGCACCAGGCCGAACCGCTTCTCGTACCCGTACGCCCACTCGAAGTTGTCCATCAGCGACCAGGCCATGTACCCCCGCACGTCCGCGCCGGCGTCGAGCGCGGCCCCGAGGGCCTCGAGGTGGGCGTGCAGGTACGCGATGCGGTCGGCGTCGTGCACCCGGCCGTCCTCGGCGACGACGTCCGGGTAGGCGGCGCCGTTCTCCAGGACGTACAGCGGCAGGCCGGGCCGGCGCCGGTGCAGGCGGAGCAGCAGCTCGGTGAGCCCGCCGGGGTCGACGACCCAGTCCATGGCGGTGTGCGGGCCGGGCTGCCGGACCCACGCGACGCCGGTGGCGACGTCGGCGGGCGGCCGCTCAGCGGGCCGCGGCGCGGGCGGGGGCTCGGCAGCCGCCCGGACCAGCGAGGTCGTGTAGTAGTTCACGCCGAGCGCGTCGAGCCGGGTGTGCACGAGGTCGAGGTCGCCGTCCCGGACGAACGACCAGTCGGTGAGGTGCGCGGTCTCCGCGACCACC
>JAPSIJ010000524.1 GCA_031178805.1 Cellulomonas sp.
TCGGGCACCTGACCACGGCCGCGGCGCAGGCGGTGACGATCGTCGGCATCCCGCTGGCCGTCGCGAACCTCAAGATGATCCCGGTGTCCCTGGTGCCGCTCGGCAAGGAGATCGTGCCGACCGACCGCCCGTTCGCCGCGTACGGCCGCTGACCGGTCAGCCGACCAGCAGCACGGCGAGCAGCGCGACCACGCCCAGCACGGCCGTGCCCGCGGCCGTCGCGGCGAGCGCACCGCCGCCCGGCGGACGGGTGGCCGCCGCGTCCGGCGCCGCCCCGCCCGGCACCTCCGTGTCCAGCACCGCGCCCCACGCCGCCGCCCGCCGGGCCCCGACCCGGCCCAGCAGCGCGGCGGCCAGCACACCGGCCGCCGCGCCCGCCCAGACCAGGGGACCGGCCCACGGCTCCAGCACCCGGCCGCCGACCAGCGCGCCCACGGCCACGGCGAGCGCGGTGCGCCGCCAGGCCAGCGCGGTCCGCTCCGGCTGCGCGCCCGGCGGTGCCTGCTCGTCGGTCACCGGAGCAGCAGACCCAGCAGCACGAGCACGCCCGCCAGCGCGACCCCGGCGGCCAGCGGGCCGCTGAACAGGGGCGCGGGCAGCGGCCGGCGCTCCCGCAGCGCGCGCTCGGTGCGCGCCCAGCCGAGCCACGCCTGCAGCGGGGCGAGGACGCCGAGCGCGATCAGCAGCAGCGCGGCGGCGAGCCGCAGGTGCGGCTCCACCGGCAGGTGCAGCGCCTCCAGGGCGACGCCGCCGGCCAGCAGCGCGAGCGCGGTCCGCACCCAGGCCAGGAACGTCCGCTCGTTCGCGAGGGAGAACCGGCCGTCCGGCTCGCCGCCCGCCCGGTACACCCCGCGAGGGAACCGCCGGTCCGCGGTCACGCCGCACCGCCCGTCGCAGGCCCCGCGACCCCCGCGTCGGGCGCCGCGGGGGCAGGCCGTGCGCCGAACACCGCGGTGCCCACCCGCACGATCGTCGCACCCTCGGCCACGGCGGCCTCCAGGTCGCGGCTCATGCCCATCGACAGCTCGACGGCGTCCGCCGTGCCGGGCTCCCCGGAGCCGGCGACCGCGTCGCGCAGGTCGCGCAGCGCGGCGTAGCCGGCGCGCACGGCCCGCTCGTCGGGGGTGTTCGCGCCGACCGTCATGAACCCGCGCAGCCGCAGCCGGTCGTGCGACGCCACCGCCCGCGCCAGGTCCGGCGCGTCGCGCGGGTCGACGCCGTGCTTGGTCGGTTCGCCGGACACGTTCACCTGCACCAGCACGTCGAGGGTGCGGCCGGTGTCCGCGCACCGGCGCGCCAGGCGCTCGGCCAGCGCGGCGGAGTCGACGCTCTGCACGCAGGTGGCCCAGCGCAGCGCGGCGTTCACCTTGTTCGACTGCAGCGGGCCGATCACGTGCAGCTCGGGGGCGAGGTCCGCCAGCTCCGGCGCCTTCGCGACGAGCTCCTGCACCCGGTTCTCGCCGACCAGCACCGGGCGCGCCGGCCCGGCGGTCACGGCCGTCGCCGCCCGGTCGGCCAGCAGCGCGGCGCGCACGGTCGCGGCGTCCAGCGTCTTCGTGGCCAGCAGCAGCCGCACCGACCCGGCGGGCCGGTCCGCGGCCTCCTCGGCGGCGGCGATCCGGGCGCGCACGCGGGCCAGCCGCTCGGCCGCTCCGGTGGTGCCCGTGGTCATGGCCCCGACCCTAATCGGTCGCGGTGCCCGCCCCGCGCGGCGCCCGTGCCGCGCGCCCGCGCCGCGCGTCGTGCCCGGCCGGCGGCGCGTCAGTCGCGGGCGATGTCCGCGACCGTCGCGGAGGTCAGGCGCACCAGGTCGTCAGGCGCCAGCTCGACGTCGAGGCCGCGGCGGCCGCCGGAGACGAGCACGGTGTCGAACAGCCACACCGTCTCGTCCACCACGGTCGGGTGCGGCGTCCGCTGGCCGAGCGGGGAGATGCCGCCGACCACGTACCCGGTCGCGCGCTCGGCCGCCGCCGGGTCGGCCATCGCCGCCTTCTTGCCGCCGGCCGCGTGCGCCAGGGCCTTGAGATCGAGCTTGCCGGTGACCGGCACGACCGCCACGGTGAGCACGCCGTCGACCGCGGCCATCAGCGTCTTGAACACCCGCTCCGGCTCGACGCCGAGCACCTCGGCGGCCTCGAGCCCGTAGCCCACGGTGCTGCGCGGGTCGTGCTCGTACG
>JAPSIJ010000525.1 GCA_031178805.1 Cellulomonas sp.
CCCGTCCACCCGGGACGCCGTCGTGTACGCGGCCACCGCGTCCGCGCCGAGCTCGTTGAGCCGCACCTGCACCGCCAGCGCGCCGATCGCGATGATCGACGCCTGGAAGCCCATCGGCAGCCCGAGCCGCAGGTGCTCCGCGAGGTCCGCGCGCGGTACCCGCCAGTCCGCGCGCCGCACGTGCAGCACCGGCACCCGGCGGCGCACGAACTCCAGGCACAGCACCACCGACAGCGCCTGGGACACGACGGTGGCCAGCGCCGCGCCCCCGACGCCGAGCCCCATCGGGCCGACCATCAGCACCACGAGCGCCACGTTCAGCACGCACGCCAGCGCCAGGAACAGCAGCGGCGTCCGGGAGTCGCCGATCGCCCGGATGATCGCGGACAGGAAGTTGAAGAACATCAGCGCGCCCGCGCCCAGGAAGCTCACCTGCGCGAACGTCGTCGCCTCCGGCACCAGCGGCTCCGGCGTGCGCAGCAACGTCAGCGCGGGCCCGGCCAGCACGGGCGCGGCCACCGTGAGCAGGACGCTCGCCACGCCGGTGAGCACCGTGCCCGCCGCCACCGACCGGCGCACCGCCGCGGCGTCGCCCGCCCCGAACGCCTGCGCCGTCGGGATCGCGAACCCGGACGTCATGCCCCACGCGAACCCGAGCAGCAGGAAGAGCAGGCTGCCCGTGGCGCCGACCGCCGCGAGGGAGGTGACGCCGAGGTGCCGGCCGACCACGACGGCGTCGGCGAACTGGTAGAGCTGCTGGACGACGTTGCCGACGAGCAGGGGGACGGCGAACACGAGGATGACGCGCCAGGGGCTGCCGGCGGTCAGGACCTTGGCCATGACGAAGAGGCTCCGGGACAGGGGAGGGGTGGGACTGGTCGTGCGGGGGAGCGGCGACGTCCCCGGGAGCGTGCCCCCCGCCGACGTGCCGGGCGGGCTGCCGGCCGCACCGCTGGTCGGCGGTCGCGTCTACGGGCGTGCGGGAGCGCTCCGGGGTCGGGTCGCAGGAATGATCGTATCGATACGATCGGCCGCGTCCAGGGGTTTCGTGAGTGATCCGCACCCGGTCGTCAGAGCGGGGCAGGCACCGTCCGGGTCTCGTCCCACGGCACCGACCAGCCGAGCGCGTCCAGCAGCCGGTCCAGCACGAACGCCGTGAACCCCCACACCAGCACGTCACCCACGTCGAACGCCGGCCCGCGGTACTCGTGGCCGCCGTGCCGCAGCGTCGCCGTCACCCGGCGCGCGGGGTCGACCAGGTCCGCCACCGGCACCCGGAACACGTCCACCGTCTCCGCCGGGTCCGCGGCGGCCACCGCCGAGGGGCGGTCCCACCAGCCCAGCACCGGGGTGACCAGGTTCCGGCTCGCCGTCACGGGCAGCGGGGGCAGCGTGCCGAGCACCCGCACCCCGGTCGGGTCGAGGCCCGTCTCCTCCTGCGCCTCCCGCAGCGCGGCCGCCTCCGGGCCGGCGTCGCCGGGGTCGATCCCGCCGCCGGGGAACGACACCTGGCCCGGGTGGTGCGTCAGCGTCAGCGACCGGCGGGTCAGCAGCACGTCGAGGTCGGCCGCCACGACGGGGTGGTCCGTGCGGGCCGCCACGTGGTCCAGCACGCCGAACAGCACCAGCACCGCCGATGCCCGCACCGGCCCGGCGGGGCGGCCCGGCGTCGGGGCACCGGTCTGCTCGAACGCGCGCTCCGGATCCGGCGCCCACACCGGCCGGGCATCGCACAGGGCCAGCAGGTCCGCCAGCGCCGCGGACGGACCGTCAGCCATCTGCGCTCACGCCCGCTCCCGCACCGACCGCGCGAACGCGGCCAGCCCCAGCTCGGCACCCGGCCGCAGCGCGGCGAGGTGCTGGCGCGAGCCCAGGCGGATCGCGTCCACGTCACCCGGCTCCAGGCCCGCCGTCATCACCGGCGTCGTCAGCCACAGGTCCAGCACCGAGGCGTCGACCTCCAGGTGGAACTGCAGCCCGACGGCGCTGCCCGCGCGGAACGCCTGCACCGGCGTGGTCTCCGTCCGGGCCAGCAGCGTCGCGCCCTCCGGCAGGTCCACCGCGTCCGCGTGCCAGTGCAGCACCGTCGGCCGCGGGCCCGCACCCGCCAGGACCGGGTCGTGCGCCACCACCTCCACGGGGGCGAACCCGATCTCCGTGCCGTGCCGGCGGTG
>JAPSIJ010000526.1 GCA_031178805.1 Cellulomonas sp.
CGAGCAGGCTGGCGTTGGCGGCGTCGGCCAGGCCGTGCAGCAGCCAGGCGTCCGGCGCGTCCAGGGCGGCGGGCACGGGCAGCGGCACGAGGTGCGGGGTGCGCGTGGCCGTGCGGGCGGCGGGGCGGGTCATGGCGCCATGCTCGACCCGGGCCGCGGCGCCGGTCGAGTGAATTGCGCGCCCGTCCGGGTTGCCGGAGCGTCGCTCCGGATTGTCGTCCCCGGGCGGACGGGGGCCCGGGCGGTACGGTCGCGCCATGCCAGTGCTGGAGATCATCGGGTGGGTCGGGTCCGCGCTCGTCGTCGTGTCGCTGATGCAGGCGCGCGTGCTGCGGTTCCGGTGGATGAACTTCGCCGGGTCCGTGATCGCCGCGGCGTACAACGCGGTCGTCGGGATCTGGCCGTTCGCCGTGATGAACGCCGTGATCGCCGTCATCGACGCCTACTGGCTCTGGCGGCTCACCCGGGAGCGGCACGACGCCGAGGTGTACCAGGTGGTGCCGGTCGGGGCCGGCGACGACTACCTGCGGCACGTGCTCGGCGTGCACGCCGCCGACATCGCGCGCTACTACCCGTCGTTCGCCGTGGACGCCGTCGCCGCCGCGCCGGACGGGGAGCGGTGGGCGTACCTGGTGCTCCGCGGGGACGAGACCGTCGGGGTCGTCGTGGTGCGCGGCACCGGCGACGGGCTCGGCGAGGTCGTGCTCGACTACGTGACGCCGCGGTTCCGGGACTTCACGCCCGGGGAGTTCGTCTACCGGCGCAGCGGCGCGTTCGCCGGCACGGGGCTGCGGGCGCTCGTGGTGGCGCCGGACGCCCGGGACACCGGCGACTACCTGGAGCGGGTCGGCTTCCGGCAGGTGGACGGCCGCTGGCGGCGCGAGCTCGCCGCGGCGGCGTGACGCGCTGATCGGCTTTCGGCAGGGGCCCGCGGTCGCGGCGGCGCGCCGGCCGGGGCAGGGTGTGGACGTGCGCGGATCCGGTGCGTGCCTAGACTGAGTTCGGATACCCGAACTTGGAGGTGCGGTGACCACCACGACCGACCGGCGCGCCGTGACCCGCGGCCGCGTCCTGCCGCTGCTGGGCCCGGCGTTCGTCGCCGCGATCGCCTACGTCGACCCGGGGAACGTCGCGGCGAACCTCACGGCCGGCGCGCGCTACGGGTACCTGCTGCTGTGGGTGCTGGTCGCGGCCAACGTGATGGCCGTGCTGGTGCAGTACCAGTCCGCGAAGCTCGGCATCGTCACCGGCGACTCCCTGCCCGGCGTGCTCGGCAAGCGGCTGCGGCGCGGCCCCCGGCTGGCGTACTGGGCGCAGGCCGAGGTGGTGGCCGCCGCGACCGACATCGCCGAGGTGGTGGGCGGCGCGATCGCGCTGCACCTGCTGTTCGGGCTGCCGCTGGTGGCGGGCGGGCTGATCGTCGGCGTCGTGTCGATGCTGCTGCTCGCCACCCAGGACCGGTACGGGCAGCGGCGGTTCGAGCGGCTCGTGGTCGGCCTGCTGCTGATCATCGTCGTCGGGTTCCTCTGCGGCCTGCTCGTCGGCCCGCCGGACCCGGCGGGCATGCTGGCCGGCCTCGCGCCGCGGTTCGCCGGCACGGACTCGGTGCTGCTGGCGGCCTCGATGCTGGGTGCGACGGTCATGCCGCACGCCATCTACGTGCACTCCGCGCTCAGCCGGGACCGGTTCGGCAGCACCCCGGCCCCCGAGCTGCGCCGCGGCCTGCTCCGGGCGACCCGCTGGGACGTCGGCGCCGCCCTGACGGTGGCGGGCACGGTGAACATCGGGCTGCTGCTCCTGGCGGCGGCGAATCTGCGGGGTGTCGAGGGGACCGACACCATCGAGGGCGCGCACGCCGCGATCTCGTCGGCGCTCGGCGGCGGGATCGGCGTGGTGTTCGCCCTCGGGCTGCTGGCCTCGGGCCTCGCGTCCACCTCCGTGGGCTGCTACGCGGGCGCGGCGGTGATGGAGGGGCTGATCCGGAAGCGGGTGCCGCTGCTGGTGCGACGCGCGATCACCCTGGTGCCCGCGCTGGTGCTGCTCGCCGTCGGCGCCGACCCGACGTGGACGCTGGTGGTCAGCCAGGTGGTGCTCAGCTTCGGCATCCCGTTCGCGGTGATCCCGCTGGTGCGGCTGAACCGGGACCGGACGCTGATGGGGGAGCACG
>JAPSIJ010000527.1 GCA_031178805.1 Cellulomonas sp.
ACCGCCCACACGGTGAGCCCGCGCTCCCGGCCGCGCGCGGCGGCGCGGAGCACGTTGGGGCTGGTGCCGGACGTCGACAGCAGCACCAGCACGTCGCCGGGCCGCCCGTGCGCCTGCACCTGGCGCGCGAAGACCTCGTCGGCGCCGTAGTCGTTGACCAGGGCGGTGAGGCTGGACGTCTCCGCGGTCAGGGCGATCGCGGAGTACGGCGCCCGGTCGTCCTTGAACCGCCCCACCAGCTCCGAGGTCAGGTGCTGCGCCTCGGCGGCGCTGCCCCCGTTGCCCGCGGCCAGCAGCCGGCCGCCGTCGCCGAGCACCCGGGCCAGGGTGGCGGCCCAGCGGTCGACGCGGTCGGCCTCGGCCCGGAACGCGGCGAGGGCGTCGCCGACCTCGCGGGTGTGGTCGGTGATCCAGGTCGCGGTGCTCATCGGGCGCCCACCACCCCGGTGCCGGCGAGGGCGGCCGTCCGCGCCGGCGCGGCGGCGGGCAGCAGGGAGTCGTAGACGGCGGCCGTGCGCGCGGCGACCCGGTCCCAGGCGTAGTGCGCGACCGCGGCCCGCCGGGCGGCCCGGCCGTAGGCGGCGCGGCGCTCGTCGTCGTCGAGCAGGTCGCGCACGGCCTCGGCGAGCGCCGCGGGGTCACGCGGCGGCACCAGCGTGCCGGTCACGCCGTGCCGGACGGTGTCGAGCAGGCCGCCGACGGCGCTACCGACCACCGGCACGCCGCAGGCCGCGGCCTCGACCGGCACGATGCCGAACGGCTCGTACCAGGGGGCCGCGACGACGACGTCGGCGGACCGGAGCAGCGCCGGCATGTCCTCGTGGCCGACGCCGCCGAGCAGGTGCACGCGGTCCGCGACCCCCGCCTCGCGGGCGACGGCGAGCAGCCGCTGCGCCTCGGGGTCGTCCGCCAGCCGGTCCGGCGGCGGGCCGCCGGCGACGCGCAGGTCCGCGCCGGGCACGTCGGCGAGGGCGCGCACCACCGTGTCGACGCCCTTGCGCTCGACGAGCCGGCCCACGGCCAGCAGCCGCCGGCTGCCCGGACGGGCGCCGTGCTGCGCGCCGCGCGCGGGGGAGAAGTGCCGCACGTCCACGCCGCACGGCACCACCCGGGTGCGCGCGGCGGGGACGCCGAGGCGGCCGAGCTCGGCGACCTCGTCGGAGCAGGTGGCGACCACCACGTCGGCCCGGCGCCCGACGGCGGCCTCGGCCTCGACGCGCCCGGCCGGGCTGGTGTCCGCGGCGCCCTGGTGCCGCCGCTTCACCGACCCGAGGGCGTGGAACGTCTGCACCACCGGCACGCCGAGCGGCCCGGCGGCCCGGAGCGCCGCGAGCCCGGACATCCAGAAGTGCGCGTGCACCACGTCCGGCCGGCCGGTGCGCGCCCAGCGGGCACCGAGCCAGCGGCCGAACGCGTCCATGTGCGGGAGCAGGTCGTCCTTGGGCAGCGCCGACGGCGGCCCGGCGGGGACGTGCACGACCTGCACGCCGGGCGCGAGCGGCACCGCCTCGGGCAGGCCGGGGTCGTCGCGCCGCGTGTACACCTCGACGGTGTGGCCGAGCCGGGCGAGCGCGGTCGCCAGCGCGGCGACGTGCACGTTCTGCCCGCCCGCGTCGACGCCGCCGAGCACCGCCAGCGGGCTGGCGTGCTCCGAGACCATCGCGATCCTCATCGGGTCACCTCCTCCAGGACGTGCTGCCAGTCGGTCAGGAAGCGGTCCATGCCGAACCGCTCCAGGGCGTGGGCGCGCGCGGCGGTACCGCGCTCGCGGGCCTCGTCGGGGTCGGCCAGCCACCGGCGCGCGGCGGCGGCCAGCCGGTCGGGGTCGGACGAGACGACCCCGGCCTCGGGCGGGACGGACTCCGGCGCCGCGGTGGTGGCGAGGGCCAGCACCGGCATGCCGATGGTCATGGCCTCCACCAGGGACAGGCCGAGGCTGGTCCAGCGGTACGGGTGCAGGTAGGCGCGCGCCTGCCCGAGCCGCGGGTGCATCTCGGACTGGCGGACGTCCTCGTGCAGGTGGCCCGCCAGGTCCACGCCGTCGGCGGCGGCCCGCTCGGCGAGCGCCGCCATGCCCATGCCGTACACCTCGACGGGCGCCTGCCCGGCGACGCGGAGCAGCACGTCGGTGCCGGCGACCCGCCACCGGCGGAC
>JAPSIJ010000069.1 GCA_031178805.1 Cellulomonas sp.
TCGACGCCGAGCACCTCGGCGGCCTCGAGCCCGTAGCCCACGGTGCTGCGCGGGTCGTGCTCGTACGGGTGGGCGGTGTGCGGGACCCCGGCCGCGGCGAGCGCGGCGAGCGCGGGCGTCCCGGCGGGGGGCTGCGTGGACCGGCTCACGCCCTCACCCTAGGCCCCGCGCGACCACCGCGGCCGTCAGACCGCCAGGCCGACCAGCGAGCCGACGCCGTAGGTGACCAGCATGGCGATCGAGCCGCCCACGACGTTGCGCAGCACCGCCCGGCCCGCGGGGGCGCCGCCGAGCCGCGCGCTCACCGTCCCCGTCACCGCCAGCGCCACCACCACGGCCGCGAAGGTCGCGAGGACGCGGGCCTCGCCGCTCCACGGGGCCAGCACCACCAGCAGCGGCACCACGCCGCCGGCCACGAACGCCGCCAGCGACGCCAGCGCGGCGTGCCACGGGTTGGTCAGCCCCTCGGCGGCGTCGCGCACGCCGTGCGCGCGCAGCACCTTCTCCGCGTCGCGCTGGCTGCTCACCGACACGTACTCGCCGGCGGCCATCGACAGCGCGCCCGCGACCAGCGCGGCCACGCCGGCCACGGCGAGCACGGACACGTCGGTGGCGGCGCCCGCGACACCGACGACCGTCGCCGCGACCGAGACGATGCCGTCGTTCGCCCCGAGCACCGCGGCGCGCAGCCAGTTCAGCCGCTCGGCGGTCGGCAGACCGGCCGGGGCCGGGCCGGCCGCGGGGCGGTCCAGGAGGTGGCTCGACAGGGTGGTCATGTCTCCACGGTAGGCCGGTCCGCGGGGCCTGTCATCGTTGGAAAGGCTGCCCTGACCTGCGCAAACACAGGTGAGCCTGTCCTTGCCGGAGGCGCGCCGAGGCGCCGCCGCGGGTCAGAGCGGGCCGACCGCCAGCACGCGCAGCACGACCTCGCCCGCCGCGTCGGAGGCCGGCAGATCGACCAGCGCGTCGATCCGCCAGTCGTGGTCCCCGGCGGGGTCGTCGAGCAGCTGCCGCACGAACCACAGGTCCCCGCGCGCGCCGGCCTCGCCGTGCCCCTCGGGCCGCTGGTCCACCTGGAACAGCGCGGGGCCGCGGGCGGCCGGCCCGGTGAGGATCTCGTCGTGGTCGTCGTAGAACGGGTCGAGCGCGTCGCCCCACCGGTCGGCGGTCCACGGCCGGTCCTCGGCGTCCTGGTCGCCGAGCGCGGCGAGCGCCGGGTACGCCTCGCGGGCGGCGAGGTCGACCCGGCGGAACAGCGCCCCGCGGACCAGCGCCCGGAACACGCGCGTGTTGACGGTGATCGGCGGGGGCGCGTCGTCCTCGGGCCGGGACTCCGTGACGGTGGCGTCGTCGAGGTCCTCGGGGTGCGCGAGCCGCTCCCACTCGTCCAGCAGGCTGGAGTCGGTGCGGCGCACCAGGTCGCCGAGCCACTCGACGATCTCGTGCAGCTCCTCGGTGCGGGCGTCGTCGGGCACGGTCTGCCGCAGCGCCCGGAACGCGTCGGCGAGGTAGCGCAGCAGCACGCCCTCCGTGCGGTCCAGCTGGTACAGCGACACGTACTCCGCGAAGGTCGCGGCGCGCTCGTGCATGTCGCGGACCACGGACTTCGGCGACAGCTCGTGGTCGGCGACCCACGGGTTGGTCTGCTTGTAGATCTGGAACGAGCCGACCAGCAGCTCCGCGAGCGGCTTCGGGTACGACACGTCCTCGAGCAGCGCCATCCGCTCCTCGTACTCGATGCCGTCGGCCTTCATCGCGGCCACGGCCTCGCCGCGGGCCCGGTTCTCCTGGGCGGCGAGCACCTGGCGGGGGTCGTCCAGGGTGGCCTCGATGACCGACACCACGTCGTGCGCGTAGCCCGGGTCCTCGCGGTCCAGCAGGTCCAGCGCGGCGTACGCGAACGGCGACAGCGGCTGGTTCAGCGCGAACGTCGGCGGGACGTCCACGGTGAGCCGCACGGTGCGCCGCAGCCGCTCGGGGCCGGGACCCGGCTCGACGACGCGCTCCACGACGCCGGCGGTGCGCAGCGACCGGTAGATGGCGACCGCCTGCCGGACCAGCCGGCCCTTCGCGGCCTCGGGCTCGTGGTTGTCCAGCAGCAGGTGCCGCATCGTCTCCACGGGGTCGCCGGTGGGCCGCGCGAGCACGTTGAGCACCATCGCGTGCGAGACGGAGAACGACGACGTCAGCGGCTCCGGCTCGGCGTCGCGCAGCCGCTCGAAGGTCTTGTCCGTCCAGTTCACCATCCCGGGCGGGGCCTGCTTCCGGACGATCTTCTTCAGCTTCTTGGGGTCGTCGCCGGCCTTGGCGAGCGCCTTGCGGTTCTCGATGACGTGCTCGGGCGCGAGCACGTACACCTCGCCGGTGGTGTCGAAGCCCGCGCGGCCGGCCCGCCCGGCGATCTGGTGGAACTCGCGCGCCGACAGGTGCCGCATCCGGGTGCCGTCGTACTTCACCAGCGAGGTGAGCAGCACGGTGCGGATCGGCACGTTGATGCCGACGCCGAGGGTGTCGGTGCCGCACACGACGCGCAGCAGGCCCTTCTGGGTCAGCCGCTCGACCACCCGGCGGTACTTGGGCAGCATCCCCGCGTGGTGCACGCCGACCCCGTGCCGCAGCAGCCGCGACAGCGTCCTGCCGAAGCCGGGCCCGAACCGGAAGTCGCCGAGCTCCTCGGCGATGCGGTCGCGCTGCTCGCGGGAGGCCAGCGTCGTCGACAGCAGGGCCTGCGCCCGCTCGACGGCCTCCTTCTGCGTGAAGTGCACGACGTAGACGGGGGAGCGGCCGGTCTGCACCAGCATCTCCAGCAGCTCGTGCAGCGGCTCGACCTCGTAGGAGAACGACAGCGGCACGGGCCGCTCCGCCCCGGCGACCACGGACACCGGCACGTCGGTGCGGCGCTCGAGGTCCTCGGCGAAGAACGAGACGTCGCCGAGCGTCGCCGACATCAGCAGGAACTGCGCGCGCGGCAGCTCCAGCAGCGGCACCTGCCAGGCCCAGCCGCGCTGCGGGTCGGCGTAGAAGTGGAACTCGTCCATCACGACCTGGCCGACGTCCGCGCCCGGGCCCTGCCGCAGCGCGAGGTTCGCCAGGATCTCGGCGGTGCAGCAGATGATCGGCGCGTCCGGGTTCACCGCGGAGTCGCCGGTCATCATGCCGACGTTGGCGGAGCCGAACGCCTCGACCAGCGCGAAGAACTTCTCGCTGACCAGCGCCTTCAGCGGCGCGGTGTAGTACGTGCGCCGGCCCTGGGCGAGCGCGACGAAGTGCGCCGCGGTCGCGACCAGCGACTTCCCCGAGCCGGTCGGCGTGGACAGGATGACGTGCGAGCCGGTGACCAGCTCCAGCAGCGCCTCGTCCTGGTGCGGGTACAGCGGCAGCCCGCGCTCCTCGGCCCACCCGGTGAACGCGGCGTACAGCGCGTCGGCGTCGTGGGGGTCCTCCGGGACCCGGTCGGCGAGGGTCGGGGCGGGGGAGGGCACCCGCCGATCCTCTCACCCGCGGGGCCGCGCCCGCCGCGCCCCTACAGTGGGCGACCATGAGCACCGGCACCACCAGCGAGACCCCGCCCGCCGTCGAGATGTGGACCGACGGGGCCTGCAAGGGCAACCCCGGCGTCGGCGGCTGGGGCGCGCTGCTCCGGTCGAACGGCCACGAGCGCGAGCTGTTCGGCGGCGAGGCGATGACCACGAACAACCGGATGGAGCTCACCGCCGTCATCGAGGGCCTCCGGGCGCTGAACCAGCCGTGCCGCGTGGACCTGCACGTCGACTCGCAGTACGTGATGCAGGGCGTGACGAAGTGGATCGCCGGCTGGAAGCGCAACGGCTGGCGCACCGCCGACAAGAAGCCGGTGAAGAACCAGGAGCTGTGGCAGGCCCTCGACGCGGAGGTCGCCCGGCACGCGATCAGCTGGCACTGGGTCAAGGGCCACGCCGGCGACCCGGGCAACGAGCGCGCCGACGCCCTGGCGAACAAGGGCGTCGCGGAGGTCCGCGCGGGCTGACCCCTCCCGCGAGGGCGCACGAGACGCGGCGACGGCGCACGCGATCTCGTGCGCCCTCGTGGTGTCTCGGGGGCCGTGGCGGCTGCGGTGAGTGGTCTGGACCAGTTAGAGTCGGCGGGTGCCCAGCGTTGGGCACACCCCTACGCTCGCACCGGAGGTCGCGCCCATGGAACGGTCCGTCGTCGTCGCCATCGCGGAGGGGCTGCACGCCCGCCCCGCCGCCCTGTTCGTCGCGGAGGCCGGCAAGCAGCCGGTCCCGGTCCAGGTCCGCAAGGGCGACGCCGCGCCCGTGCAGGCCGCGAGCATCCTCGGGGTGATGACCCTGGGCGCCGCGGCGGGGGAGACCGTCGTGCTGTCCACGGAGTCCGACGGCGCCGACGCCGAGGCCAGCCTCGACGCGCTGGAGGCGTTCCTCAGCCAGGTCGAGATCGCCTGACGCGCACCCCCGCACGCAGCGGAGCGCCCTGCCGGACCCGGTCCGGCAGGGCGCTCCGTCGTCGGCGCCGGGGCCCGCTACAGGCCGAGGTCGGTCAGCGCGGGCAGCGCGGCCCGCACGGCCGTCCGCGCGGCGTCCGCCGACCGCGCGCCGAGCGCCAGCGCGGCGAGCCGCGCGCAGTCCTCGCGGGTGACCGTCGCCAGCACGGCGGCGACGTCGGCGAGGGCCCGCGGGGTCATCGACAGCGACGTGACGCCCAGGCCGACCAGCACCGGCGCGAGCACCGGGTCCGCCGCGGCCTCGCCGCAGACGCCCACGGGCCGGTCCTGCTCCGCCCCGCCGCGGCAGGTCGCCGCGACCAGGGCGAGCACGGCCGGCTGCCACGGGGTGGACAGCGCCGCCAGGTCGGCGAGCTCCCGGTCCGCGGCCATCGCGTACTGCGTGAGGTCGTTCGTGCCCAGGCTGGCGAACCGCGCGTGCGCGAGCACCGCCCCGGCCGTCAGCGCCGCGGCGGGCACCTCGACCATCACGCCGGCCTGCGGCAGCCCGTGCGCGGTGCACAGCCGGACGAACTGCTCGGCCTCGTCGGCGGTGGCCACCATCGGGGCCATCACCCAGACCTCCGCCTGCTCCGCGGCCGCCGCGGTGGCGATCGCCTCGAGCTGGCGGTCCAGCACCTCCGGGTGCCGCGCCGCGGTCCGCAGCCCGCGCACGCCGAGGGCCGGGTTCGGCTCGCCGGCGGCGGTGACGAACGGCAGCGGCTTGTCGGCGCCCGCGTCGAGCGTCCGGACGACCACCTTCTTGCCGGGGAACGCCGCGAGGACGGCCCGGTAGGCCGCGACCTGCTCGTCCACGGACGGCTCCTCGGTGCGGCCGAGGAAGCAGAACTCGGTGCGGAACAGCCCGACGCCCTCCGCGCCCGCGTCGGCGGCGCCCTGCGCCCCGGACGGGTCGGCGACGTTGGCCAGCAGCTGCACGCGGTGCCCGTCCGCGGTGGCGCCGGTGCCGGTGAACGCCCGGTCCCGGCGCCCGCGCGCCTGCTCCGCGGCGGCCAGCTCGTCGGCGCCGGGGTCGCGCAGCACCGTGCCGGTGCCGCCGTCGACCACCACCGTCTCGCCGTCCGCGAGGTCCGCCGCACCGGGCGCGGCCACCACGGCGGGGATGCCGAGGGCGCGCGCGAGGATCGCGGTGTGGGACGTGGGCCCGCCGCCGACGGTGACGATCGCCACCACCTGCGCCGGGTCCAGCGTCGCGGTGTCCGCCGGGGCCAGGTCCTCGGCGACCAGCACGAACGGGTGCCCCGGGTCGGGCACGCCGGGCGGCCGGACGCCGGTCAGCCGGGCGACGACCCGGTCGCGGATGTCGGCGACGTCGCGGGTGCGCTCGGCCATGTACCCGCCGAGGCCGGCGAGCTGGTCGATCACGACCGCGGCCGCCTCCCAGACGGCGCGCTCGGGGGTCCGGCGCTCGGTGCGCACCCGCCGGGCGGCGTCCGCGGCGAGCGCCGGGTCGGCGGCCATGGCGGCGGCGACCGTCAGCACCTCGGCGGCGGTGCCGGTGGCGCGGCCCGCGGCGGCCGTGAGGTCCGCCTGGACGCCGGCCGCGGCGGTCTCGACCGCCGCGACCGCGGTCTCCGGGTCCGTGCCCGCGGGCAGGTCCGCGACGGGGGGCTCGGCGACCGGCGCCGGCATGGTGAGCACCACGCCGGCGCCGGTCCCGGGGCTGACCCCGACGCCGCGCAGGGCGACCGTCACGCGCGCGGCCCGTCGCCGGCGGCGCCGGAGTGCCGGCCGGGCGTGTCGCCACCGGCGGCCGGGACCGCGGTGGCCGTCGCGGCGTCGACCGTGGCGGCGTCCTCGGTGGAGGCGGCCGGGTCGCCGGTCGCGCCCTCGGCGACGGGGTCGTCCTCGCGGCCGGGCGTCTTGAAGTTGAACTTCAGGATCATGAACCGGAACAGGAAGTAGTAGATGACCGCGTAGACCAGGCCGATCACGATCAGCAGCAGCGGCTGCTCGGCGATCCGGAAGTTCAGCAGGTAGTCGATGGCTCCCGCGGAGAAGCCGAACCCGCTGCGGATGTCGAGCGCGTTCACCAGGGCCAGCGAGGTGCCGGTGAGCACCGCGTGGATCGCGTACAGCGGGTAGGCGACGTAGACGAACGCGAACTCGAGCGGCTCGGTGACGCCGGTGACGAAGGCGACGAGCGCGGCCGAGCCCATGATGCCGGCGATGACCTTGCGGTTCTTCGGCTTCGCGGTGTGCACGATGGCCAGCGCGGCGGCGGGCAGCGCGAACATCATGATCGGGAAGAAGCCGGTCATGAACGTGCCCGCGGTCGGGTCGCCGTGCAGGAACCGGGCGATGTCGCCGTTCCAGACCTGGCCGTCGGCCTCGAACTCGCCGAACTGGAACCACGGCAGCGAGTTGAGCAGGTGGTGCAGGCCGAACGGCAGCAGCAGGCGGTTCAGCGTGCCGAACACGAACCCGCCGATGACGGTGGAGCCGGTGACCCACTCGCCGACGGAGGTGAAGCCCGCGTCGAACGCGGGGTAGATCAGCGCGGCGAGGACGGCGATCAGCACGGCCGCGCCCGCGGTGACGATCGGCACGAACCGGCGGCCGCCGAAGAACGCCAGGTAGGCGGGCAGCTTGATCCGGTAGAACCGCTGGTAGAGCAGCGCGGCGGTCAGGCCGATGACGATGCCGCCGAGCACGCCGTAGTTGATCAGCTCCTGCGTCTCGCCCTCGGCGGCCTCGCCCAGGACGTACGGGGACAGCGCGTCGGTGACGCCGGTGAAGACCAGGTAGCCGATCAGCGCGGCGAGGCCGGTGGAGCCGTCGGACTTGCGGGCGTAGCCGACCGCGACACCGAGCGCGAACAGCAGCGGCAGGTTGCCCAGCAGGGCGTTGCCCGCGCCGGCGAGCACGTCGGCGACCGGCAGCAGCCACTCGGCGTTCGCGCCGAGGCCGTCGGCGCCGAGCATGTCGGCCTGGCCGAGGCGCAGCAGCAGCGCGGCGGCGGGCAGGGAGGCGATGGGCAGCATGAGCGAGCGGCCCACGCGCTGCAGCTGCGCGAGCCCGGGGATGCCCCGCTTGGGGGTGTCGACCGTGGTGGCGGTCATGGTCACTCCTCGTCGGATGGGTCGGCCGCGGACCGGGGGTGCCGCGTGCCGGGGGGAGGGCCCGTCGGGGGGACCGGCGGGTGGGGTCAGGCCTGGTGCGGGTGGTGCGGAGGGGGGTCGCGAGGACCCGGGACTTGCGTGGTCGCCGTCGAGTCCGGCAAGTTGTCTGGACCAGTTGCGGTCAGAGTGGTCTAGACCGGAAGATGTGTCAAGGACCACACCGGACCGCGCCGACGCCCGACGGACCGCCGCCGGTGCGGACGACGACGACCGAGGTGGGAGGGTGAGCGCGTGCACGCCGAGCAGCCCCCCGCCCCCGCGCCCGCCGACGGGCTCGCCCCCGGCCGCGGCGGGCACAAGTACCAGGCCGTCCGGTCCTACCTGGCCGAGCTGGTCGAGCGCGAGCTGCACGTCGGCGACGCCATCCCGTCCGAGCGCACGCTGTGCGAGCGGTTCGGGGTGTCCCGGATGACCGTCCGCCAGGCCGTCGACGCGCTGGTCGGCGAGGGCGTGCTGGTCCGCGAGCAGGGCCGCGGCACGTTCGTCGCGCCGCAGCGGATGGACTTCGAGATGCGGCTGACCACGTTCGGCGAGGAGATGCGCCGCCGCGGGATGCGCCCGGAGACCCGCGTCCTCGGCTCCGGCACGCTGCACGCCGCGGCGGACGTCGCCGACGCGCTCGGCGTCGCCCCCGGCGACCCCGTGCACCACCTGCGCCGCGTGCGGTACGCCGACGGCTCGCCCATGAGCATCGAGCAGCACTGGGTGCCGGTCGCCCTGGTGCCGGGGCTGCTCGCGGACGGCCCGCCGGTGAGCATGCACGACGCCCTGCGCGCTGTCGGCCTCGACCCGTCCTGGGGCGAGGAGACGCTCACCGCCGCGGACGCCACCGACGACGAGGCCACCCTGCTCGACCTGCGCGCGACCCGCGCGGTGCTGCGCGCCACCCGGCGCACCTTCGCCGCCGACACCCCCGCGATGTACTCGCGGGCCTGCTACCGGGGCGACCGGTACAGCGTGTGGGTCCCGCTCAGCGCGCCCGCCCCCGCGCTCGTGCCGCGCACCCGGGCGGGCGAGGACGCCGACACGCGCCAGACGGTGGGGGCGCAGCCGTGAGCCAGAGGAGGAACCGGATGTCCGACGCGGGAACCGGCCAGGCGGCGGCGATCCTCGCCGGCCTGGGCGGCGTGACCAACATCGACGAGATCGAGCCGTGCACCACCCGGCTGCGGTCCCTGGTGAAGGAGCCGTCCCGCGTGGACGCCGCCGCCCTGCGCGCCGCCGGCGCGTTCGGCGTGATGGTGTCCGGGCGCGTTGTGCAGGTCGTCATCGGTCCCAGCGTCGACACGCTCGCCTCCGACCTCGAGGACCTGATGTGACCCCCACCCCCACCGACCACCCCGGCTGCTGAGCCACCCCCCGAAGGAGAGAACCACCATGAGCAAGGCCGAGCAGATCCTCGCCGGACTGGGCGGGGACGCCAACATCGTCGACCTGGAGCCGTGCATCACGCGGCTGCGCGTCGAGGTCGAGGACCCCGCCAAGGTCACCGAGTCCACCCTCAAGGCGGCCGGCGCCATCGCCGTCATGCAGTCCGGCACCGTCGTGCAGGTCATCGTCGGCCCCGAGGCGGACACCCTCGCCTCGGACATCGAGGACCTGCGCTGATGGCCGACCTCACGGTCCTCGCCCCGGTCGCCGGGGTCGTGCACGCGCTCGCGGACGTGGACGACCCGGTGTTCTCGGGCGAGATCGTCGGCCCCGGGCTCGCCGTCCAGCCGGACGCCGACGCCGGCCGCGCGGTCGTCGCCCCGGTGGCCGGCACGGTCGCCAAGCTGCACCCGCACGCGTTCGTGCTGCTCGCCGAGGGCGGCCGCGGCGTGCTGGTGCACCTCGGGATCAACACCGTGCAGCTCGGCGGCGAGGGGTTCACCCTGCACGTCGCCGAGGGGGAC